>NZ_JBHIPT010000112.1:0-70670 GCF_042196205.1 Bartonella sp. AP21QHHD
TGGGGATGAAGAAGTGAAATCCATTTGGCTTAAGCCTAAAGCTGCGACCAGAAAAGAGAGGCAGATTGAGGTGGCAAGAGCTGTCACCAGTCCCGCAAAGATTGCGGACCATGAAATGGGTGTGTGAAAGAGTGAATATTTTTCTTCTAGAGTTGTTTCTCCTAAAAAATTCGTATCAAATGGTGTGTTTTCAGGAATGCGAGTTTCCATGTTTTATCTCCTTGAATATGCTGGAGATACAATGCCTTTTTGCTAATTATGTTCCAAAAGGGATAAAGATATGCGCCAAAAGGAATAGGAAAGATCTAAAGCTAAGATCGAGATCATCATGGTGGGGCATTTTCTTTTGAAACTTCGTTTAAAGCGCGTTCATAGAGAGTTTTTGTTGATCATAAAAAAGGGGGGTGAAAACGACAAGGCATGTCTATAGGGCTTTATGAGGTCATTATAATATAGATGCTGTTTTGTTTATATTCTTTCATAAATTTGAATTTTTATCTCATGACAATGTTTTGGTTGATAAACATATGATAAGCGTTACGAATGGGAATATATTTATGTTTCATAAATAAAAGCACATTTTGTATAGAGAGATCTTTCTTTGTGTTTTCGCTATTGTATTCTTTTGACAAATGCTTTTCTTTTTGATTGTATCAAAAAGTTTAAAGAGAGATCTTGTTAGGATATAAAATGTTTCGTTCAACTTTTTTTAAAAATCGTGAAATCTATGGACCTCTTTGTATTGGCTTTGATCCGAGCCATAAAGTTTTGCAATCGTGGAAACTAAGCTTTGATTATAAAGGTCTAAAAGATTTTTGTGATATTCTCTTAACAGCAGTTGTTGGTAAAGTGGGTATTATAAAGCCGCAAGTCGCATTTTTTGAATTATATGGTGTGGAAGGTCTTCAAGCTCTCAAAGAACTGATTGAAAATGCACACGAACAAGGCATATTGGTTCTGGCGGATGCAAAAAGGGGGGATATTGGCTCTACTGCTGAAGCCTATGGTAAGGCTTGGCTTGGTCCAAGTAGTGCGTTCAAGGTGGATGCCATGACAGTTAATCCTTTTTTGGGTTTTGATGCTCTTATTCCTCTGATAAAGGTTGCAGAAGAAACAGGAGCAGGGGTTTTTGTGGTTGTTCAGTCTTCTAATCCAGAGGGGAAACAAATACGAAATGCGCTTATTGGTGATCAGACACTCTCTCTTCATCTTGCACAGTGTATTTGTGATTATAATAGTCAGTCTTCGGTTATTTATCATAATATTGGCCCCATAGGTGCGGTTATAGGAGCGACATTAGGATCTGAATCAAAAGACACAATCGAGCAGTTAAAAAATAGTCTGTTTCTCGTTCCGGGTATTGGCGCTCAAGGTGGAACAATGACACAACTAGCAAATCAATTTCCACAAAGACTTTGGCAGAATGTTATTCCCTCTGTATCACGCTCTATTACAGATGCTGGACGAAATATTGTTGATTTAAAAAATGTTATCAATCATTTTGCAGAACAAGCGCAAAGCACACTGATGTCTTGAGGATTTTTGCATCTGTAATAAATCTGAAGAATTCTGAAAGGGAGGGCTTTTGAGGGGGATGCTTCCGATTTATCCAGAATCAACAGTCGCTTTGAGGTTTCTTTCAACAAGCACAGATGTCTTTTCATTGAATGTTAAGCGGGCATTTCATGTTGAGCGGGGGGCTATGTTCCTATTGAAAATGCAAATATTTTCAGTAGATTGCCTTAAGGGTAAAGGTTTGCATCTTTTAAAAGCAAAAGCTTATGTATATTGTTACCAGTTTCCAGTTGATAAAGTTATTGCAGCGTTTGTTTCTATAAGATAGACACACGTTATCGGTGAATATATATTGTTGTTAGAGAAAAATATGTTATCAAAACAAGAAAAAACCAAAGCCCGTTTACCCCGGGGTTTTGTTGATCGTACAAGTGCACAGTTGTATGCAACTGAAACAATGATTGCGCAAATTCGTGAAGTTTATGAACTTTATGGTTTTGAAGCACTGGAAACACCAATTTTTGAATATACAGATGTGCTGGGTAAGTTTTTACCGGATTCAGATCGTCCAAATGCAGGCGTTTTTTCGCTACAAGATGATGATGAGCAATGGATGTCTTTGCGCTATGATCTTACCGCGCCTCTTGCTCGTTATTTTGCCGAGAATTTTGAAGTTTTGCCAAAGCCTTATCGCAGTTATCGTCTTGGCTTTGTTTTTCGCAATGAAAAACCAGGTCCAGGGCGGTTTCGGCAATTTATGCAGTTTGATGCGGATATTGTTGGAACACCAACGGTAGCAGCTGATGCCGAAATTTGTATGATGGCAGCCGATAGTTTGGAAAAACTAGGGTTTCAGCATCATGAATATGCCATTCGTCTGAACAACCGAAAAATTCTCGATTGTGTTTTAGAGAAAATTGGTTTGGGGGGAAATGAGCAGGCTGAAAAGCGCTTAACTGTCTTAAGAGCAATTGATAAGCTGGATAAATTTGGTTCTGAAGGGGTGCGTTTGCTTTTGGGAAAAGGGCGTTTGGATGAAAGTGGTGACTTTACAAAAGGGGCGGAGCTTAAGGATAAAGAGATTGAGTGTATTCTTACCTTAACTGCTGCTGGAGCTGAAACAGCAGAAGAAACGCTTGAGGCTCTTAAAGAAGTGGTTGGTGATCATATTCAAGGGCGTGAGGGAATTTGTGAGCTTGAGGAAATGCAAGCAATTTTTGCCGCAAATGGCTTTCAGAATCGTATCAAGATTGATCCATCGGTGGTGCGTGGACTGGATTATTATACAGGTCCTGTCTTTGAGGCTACGTTGCTGTTTGATGTTTTCAATGATGATGGGCTGAAAGTTGTTTTTGGCTCCGTTGGTGGTGGTGGGCGCTATGATGGATTGGTGGCACGCTTTCGTGGTGAAAACATTCCAGCAACAGGTTTTTCAATCGGGGTCTCACGCTTGATCGCTGCTTTGCAAAATCTTGGAAAGTTGCCTATGAAGGAGACAACAGGGCCGGTTGTGGTGCTGATGATGGATAAAGAGCCAGAGGCGGTTGCTGGTTATCAAAAAATGGTGATGCAGTTGCGTGGTGCGGGAATTCGTGCTGAGCTCTATTTGGGGGCATCGGGGATAAAAGCGCAGATGAAATATGCAGATCGACGCCAAGCGCCTTGTGTGGTTATCCAAGGCTCACAAGAACGTGAGAGCGGAAAAATACAGATTAAAGATTTGATTGAAGGGGCGCGTTTGTCTCATGAAATTAAGGATAATCAAACATGGCGTGAAAGTCGACCAGCACAAGTGACGGTTGATGAAGAAAAATTGGTCAAAACAGTACAGGATATTTTAGCCGCCCAAAAATGATAATGGTAAAAGTCTTTATCGAAGTGATTGTTCGAAATATTTTGAAAATTTGAAATTCAATTTTTAAAATTTGTGCTTTGCTCGTTTATACGTGTTGGTGCACGCGTTCAAAAGCGGGGTTTTGAAGTGCGTGCGGCATAAAAGAGAGATTTTTTAAGAGATAAATAAGCGCTATTTGCTATAAAACGTGCCCTTCTGAGGATGCGATGATAATGCGTTAAAATGAGCAAAAAAAATTGTAACGAACAAAAACTCTGAGAAAATTAAAGGGTTTCACGTAACGCTTCTGCAAAAGTTTATAAAAATATTGACAAGTTCATATTGGCTTCATCTTTGAATTCTCATCTATGAGTATCAAATCCTTTGATGTTCTCTTCTTGGACATTACAAAATCTAGCCTTATTGCAAAAGGAGGGAGAACTAGAGCGTTTTATCCTAAAAGACTTTTTAAGCTTCAAAAAACAATGA
Organism: Bartonella sp. AP21QHHD; assembly: GCF_042196205.1. NCBI lineage: Bacteria > Pseudomonadati > Pseudomonadota > Alphaproteobacteria > Hyphomicrobiales > Bartonellaceae > Bartonella > Bartonella sp. AP21QHHD. Next base: position 3,839 of record NZ_JBHIPT010000112.1, read on the forward strand.
AATGACTTAAATCGAACAATTTTTTACAGGAGCATGTTTGGATGAATTGTAAGCTGCCATAATGGTAACTTACTGATAATATGCATTTTTCATAAAGTCAATTCTTTAACGGAGAAATGAAAATGGTCCAATATGATTTTACTCTGCTCTATGAACGAAATCCCTTTATTCTTGAAAGACCTGAGAATATTGGAAAATCATTTAAACTTCCTCCTTCAAATTTCGGATTTGAAGATCTTCCGCAAATTACCTTTTCAGGCGCCTCGTCGTGTCGGCGTATGATTTTTGGGTTATCATTTAGTGGTATGAAAGCATTTTTTGTGATGTTGTGGCAGGTAGGGAAAATGTTAGATGAGGGGGATGATGTGGACTTATGGTTTGATCAGATAACATTGGATCATGATATTCTTGAAGAATTTTTGACTTGCGATCTTTCAATTCAAGAACCAGAATATCTTAATTTTGAAAGTTTTAAAGAAGGTATCAAAGAATTAGAAACAAATAAAATTGTAGCGAAGGGGACAAAAAAAGATTGTTATTTCATCAATCCAGATATTTTTGGTCTTCCTGAATGTGATGAAGATTTTGAGTTTGATGAAGAGGAAGAGATAGAAGCACACTTTACGGTAGAATACCCGAATAAACAACTTCTTTAACCGTTTTTCTCTTAGAGAAAAATAAAAGCTTAGAATAAATAGCTATGAGAACAGTAATGAGTCTGTTTATGGTATGTGAATTGGAATGTTTGCGGGATCTGTTTTGATTTAATATTCTCCATGAATGGTTCTTTATGCAGAGCGGTTTTTATGCCATATTTTCTTCTTTTTATGAGACATAAGTTAATTTGAACTGTGCACCTCTTCAAACAAATGTTTGATCTGTATTTTCTTTCTTGGTACTTTTGTGAACTTTGCAGTAATGATGTTCATAGCTCTTGTATTTTGGCGCGTTTACGAGAGGTATTTTTACTCTTTTTAATCGTTTATTCATATGCCAATCCCGCTTGCTAATGAGCAAGAAAATAGTTTTAAGGGATTCAATATAAGAAGGGATAAAATAAAACAATCTTATGATATTCGGCTCCTCTCATTCAATATGCAAAATTATAAATTATCTTTATAAATCAAAGTATTGTTTAATACAAAGTTTTTCTCAGTATGAGAAATTTAGCATTGATCTTGCATATTTCATCAATACGTTAGTCCTTGATGTTTCTGAGAGAGTTTTGCATGAATTTGCGCATTTGGCAATTGCATCCCCATTTTTTGATAGCGTGCAACAGCTTTTAACTCTTTGATTTTTTAGCCCCACAACGGGTCCAGATTTTTCATCAGCAATTTTTCAAACTTTTTCAAAGCAGTTAAAACATAAAATATTTATTGAAAAAATTATTGCTGTAATCTTTTCTCACAGAAGGCGTACAATCAACTTATCGTGTCTGTTTTCACGAATAGATGTTGTAAAAAGTCAACGACACAAATCTTCCTCCTCAGAAAATTTGTGTCGTAAAATTTTGTTTAAATAGACGATTGGGGGAATTAGCTTTTCAAGGCTTTTAAAACATGTTGTGGTGAAGAAACTTCATAAGGATCTGTTGCACAATTATCTGAAAAACCTGCTTCTTCGAACCATTGTTCAACCACACCATCATTAATAACAGCTGCGTAGCGCCATGATCGCATGCCGAACCCAACATTGTCTTTTGCAACCAGCATACCCATTTTGCGTGTGAATTCACCAGAGCCATCGGGAATTAACTTCACGTTTTTGATATTTTGTGCTTTTCCCCAAGCATTCATGACAAAAGCATCATTGACGGAAAGGCAATAAATTTCATCAATACCCGCTTGTTTAAATTCATCATAGAGCTTTTCAAAATCAGGCAGCTGAAAGGTTGAGCAAGTAGGGGTAAAAGCTCCAGGAAGAGAAAAAAGAATAACACGCTTTCCTTTAAAGTAAGCATCGCTGTTAACTTCTTGCCACCGATAAGGATTGTCTCCAGCCACTGATTCATCGCGTACGCGTGTGTGGAATGTTACATTGGGAACTGTTTTTTTCATCATCATGATGCTCCTGTATTCTTTTACGAAAATTTTGTTTTAAAACAGCCTTTGTATTTAAAAACATATGGTAAAAAGCGTTTTAAATAAAAGGGCTTCTTTAAAAACTCTTACTTCTAACGAGTGTGCAAATATTTCACACTTCCGTCAAGTAGAATTAATGGTCGACTTTGGATACTCTTCACCTTAAAATTATAGGAAAGAATATAAAGGTATTGATATGACCATAAAGACAGTTTTAACCACGGCTTTTGAGGGGCAAAAACCGGGAACGTCTGGTTTGCGCAAAAAAGTGTCTGTTTTTCAACAACCCCATTATGTAGAAAACTTTATACAATCTCTTTTTGATAATATTGGACCTCTTGAAGGAAAAATGTTGATTCTGGGGGGGGATGGGCGCACTTTTAATCGTACTATCCTTCAGATTGTGTTGAAGATGGCAGCGGCGCATGGTGTCTCTTGTGTTAAAATGGGAAGGGGCGGTATTCTTTCTACACCTGCTGTTTCGCATCTTATTCGTAAAACTCATGCCCATGGTGGACTTATTCTTTCTGCAAGCCATAATCCTGGTGGTCCAGAAGGAGATTGTGGTATTAAATATAATATTTCCAATGGGGGACCCGCTCCTAATTCTTTATGTGATGCTATTTTTGCAACATCGCAACGTCTTTCTTTTTATAAAATTCTTGAAGCACCAGATATTGATTTAGATAGGCAAGGTACGATCTTTATGGGAGCCATGCGGATTGATATTATTGATCCTGTCGCTGATTATGTTGCTTTGATGCAGGAGCTTTTTGATTTTGACTGTATTGCCAAGGCTGTTGCTCGAGGTCTTACTTTACGGTTTGATGCCATGCATGCGGTAACAGGGCCTTATGCCCATGAAATTTTTGAAAAATGCTTAGGATTTTCTGAAGGGACGGTGGTTAATGGTATTCCTTTGCCAGATTTTGGAGGCGGTCATCCAGATCCCAATTTGGTTTATGCTAAGGATCTTTATGATTTATTGATGTCAGAGCAAGGACCAGATCTTGGCGCCGCCTCTGATGGTGATGGAGACCGTAACCTCATTATTGGTCGTCAACAATTTGTCTCGCCTTCGGATTCTTTGGCTATTATGGCTGAACATGCACACCTTATTAAAGGATATCGAAAAGGTGTTGTGGGGATAGCGCGCTCTATGCCGACGGGGCGTGCTGCTGATCTAGTTGCGGAAAAACACGGATTAAATTTTTTTGAAACGCCAACGGGATGGAAGTTTTTTGGAACCCTTTTGGATGCGGGAAAAGTAACCTTTTGTGGTGAAGAAAGCTTTGGAACGGGCTCTCATCACATCCGCGAAAAAGATGGTTTATGGGCTGTCCTATTTTGGTTAAATCTTGTAGCGGTAACAGAAAAAACTGTCGCACAGATTGTTCAACAGCATTGGTCCACCTATGGGCGTTTTTACACGTTACGGCATGATTATGAAGAAGTCGAAGCAGATAAAGCTTTGGCATTACTAGAGCATTTGCGTGCGCACTTACCACATGCAGGAACTGAAATTTCTGGATTTTTCGTCAAAAAAGCAGATGATTTTACATATCATGATCCCGTTGATCAGAGCGTTAGCACGCGGCAAGGTATACGTATTTTTTTCGAGAATGGAGCAAGGTTGGTGGTTCGTTTGTCGGGAACAGGGACGCTAGGTGCTACTTTACGACTTTATTTTGAACAGTATGAAAGTGATCCGCGCAAACACAATTTTAATCCGCAAGAAGTTCTCCAACCTTTGCAACAGGTAGCACTAAAACTGTTAAACATACAACAAGCATTGGGGCGAGATCGTCCTGATATTATCACCTAAGATCATTGGAATGTTTTTTTGTAAAGGTATGATGATTGATCACATGGATGTGATTTTAGGGGTGTGATTTTATGTGCATAAGGGAGAGCTTAACTCTATTTTTAGGCGAGACTTGTTTTTTCCACCTTTCCATATCAATCGGATTCCTAAAACTGCGGGATTCTTAAAACTAAATGCTGTAGGAAATTATAATCGAGCATAATCGGATCATTTATGTCCAATGGGTTTGCTCAATGGCTTGATAGCAATTTTTGTTTAATAGGGGAATGTTTCTCATACAAAACAAAATACGATCATTGTTGCACATTTCATATGTTTGTTTTAAAGAATCTTCTCTCTCAAGACACTAAAAACGCATCTTATGCGTGTTGCTTTGAAAGGGATAACCGGCCATCCATCCATTGAGCAGCACCATTTTTACGCTTATGAGAGAGTAAGACGGCACCATTATTCACTTTGCCCGCTTTCAATGTTGGCTCTTATATTTGAGAGTATTTAGTATTTTGGATAATCGTTTTACACGGATTTTCCTACTTGTAACATGCAAACAAAAGGCTTTGGTTGTTTCAATGTAAAAGGGGTTGAGAGAATCTCAGCTTATTTATCGGCTTTCATTCAATATACAAAACCATTAACTATGATCATAAATCAGTCTGTTCTCTAACATTATGACTGTTATCTTTACTTAAATAAAAGGTTAAGTTGGGGACATCATTTTCTTGTTTCTCAATGCTGAAATAGTTTTTAGCTCTCTGAGAACGTTTTATTCAGAGATGTTCCTTTTCTAATTGTTTTGTTATCCATTCGTTAATTGCATTGGTGATGTATAAGAAAATGATTTTGATTAATTTATTAGAGAGAATGCAGTGAGTAAATTTTATGATATGCGGGGGGCTTATTTGAGTTGTATAATGATCAATCATTTTTATAAACTTGTGTATAGTATGTGATGATAGCATTCATGAATACAGTTGGCAGATGAGGATTGAAACAAAGGGAAACATTTTTCTAAAATAATGGACAATAAGCACTTCTTGCTTTATGACCAGTCATAATGAATGTTTTTTCTAAAAAAGGGAAATTTATGACCCAATATCCCAAATGTCCTCGTTGTGATTGTCTTTATACTTATGAAGATGGTGAAAATTTTGTGTGTCCTGAATGCGCGCATGAATGGCCACAAAAAAACGATGATACGGTTCTTGCCAATACTGTTTATGATGCCAATGGTCAGATTTTAACAAACGGAGATACCGTTATGGTGATAAAAGATCTGAAAGTAAAAGGCGCTTCATCTGTTTTAAAAGGGGGGACGAAGGTAAAGAATATTCGCTTGGTGGATGGGGATCATAATATCGATTGCAAAATTCCTAGGATCGGTCAGATGAGTTTAAAGTCGGAGTTTGTGAAAAAAGTTTAGGCATTTATCTTCTTGCAATTGTTTTTGCATTTCGTTGGTTTTCTATTTTTACATTCTTCTCTAATTGGGCATATTTTTCTCCAATGGGCTTCTTTTCTTGTTTCATAGATTACACCAATCAGATAGGAGCAATATGTTTTCCTTTATTGCAAAGCCATGTATCGCAGAGAAATAGCGACTCTTTCTTTTCTTTTAATATGGGGTTATGAGGGGACTGGATGTTGACTCATAAGCAACAATAAAAGTGTGCGCTTTATGAGAAAAACAACGCCGTAAAGTAGACAAACTTATTTCTGCTGAATTGAAAAAATATTCTCATTTTTTTATCAGATAATTTCTCAAACAACCATAATAGATCTGGCTTCAATGTATTTATTTTTTATGGGTAGTTACACCTTTTGCGTCATATTTATGGAAATGAGATTGAAAATGATAGAGGAAATTCTTGATTTTAAGAATGGAAAAAGGACGCTATGACCTTGATAAGGTCTTATTGCCATGCATTTTCCAGCTCTTAGTACTGCAACAGTCTCTTATAAAAGTGTACATAAGAGCTATTAAAAATAGTTTTTGTTATTATCCAGTTTGTGCTGTGTAAGCGGACGATTTTGATTGATGCAATAAAAACATAATTGAAATAAGAAGAATGTCAGAATTCTCATTGCAAGTTGCAAAATGTGATCTTTGTCGAGTGTCTGAAACAACATATTGATTTATAATAATAAATTAGCGTTATTCATATTGAATTAGAACCCCGAATAACGTGGGATTCTCTCATTTCAAATCTGTTCCATGTTGAATCAATTAAAATCACTTGCTTGCACACCACACGCGGGGCTGGCGTGTGGGTAAAAATGAGGAAAGAAAGGATTAAAAATGACTCTTATGAATCGTCTTAATGAAAGAGCTGTCGCATCATTAGGGGCTGGCAGATATGATGATGGTGCCGGCTTGCTACAAGAAGTATTTTGCGTGATTTGTCGTTGGAAGCACTGAGAAAGATAGAGCAAATGAGCACTCTATCTTACAATGTTTTCTTTTTTGGGTTTTCTTTTTTTTAACGAGGTCGTGTTTTCCTCGTTAAAATTGCATGACAAGATTATAAAACAAAATAAATTTAAAGTGCACATCCATGCATTGTACTTCTGTGTACGTATAAATTGGTTTATTGAAACAACTTATGCTCTTAAAAGGGCAGAAAGCTTTTTAAGGCATATGTGGAGGTGAAAGGTGAGTGAATGTATCATTATTGGACAGATTTTTTTAACAGTACTCTATTTTTATGGCTGCATGGCTTACTTCGAGAATTTCAGGAATAAAATGACGTAAGATCTTTACATTCCATGTTTGAGCGCTGTTGAAGAGGGGCAATCGGTGTGGTTATTTTACCTATTGAGGTCAATATTTATTGTGGCATGGCTTCAACGCCTAAAACTTCAGGGATAAAATGGCGTAAAAGATTTTCAATACCATGTTTGAGGGTTGCCGTTGAAGAGGGACATCCAGCGCAGGAGCCGCGCATATTGAGATAAACAATACCATTTTCAAATCCACGAAAAGTAATATCTCCACCATCATTGGCAACCGCTGGGCGGATACGCGTTTCAAGCAGCTCTTTAATGGTTAAGACAATATCAGCATCTTTTTCGTCATAAAATTCTTCGTTAAGGGCATGGGTTTGTGCTTGTGTTGTAGCGTTGGTAGTGATCACTGGCTCATTGGATAGAAAATGTTCCATGATTGTGCCTAAAATGACGGGCTTGAGATGTTGCCATTCCCCTTCTTTTTTGCTTACGGTGATAAAATCATAGCCTAAAAAGACACCATTGATATTGGGAATATTAAACAGTTTAGCCGCCAAAGGTGAGTTTTTAGCTGCTTCTTCAGGGTCACGAAATTCTAATACGCCCTCAGAAAGAACCACGCGTCCTGGCAAGAATTTAAGAGTTGCAGGATTTGGGGTGGTTTCAGTTTGTATAAACATAGATTCTCCTTTTATAATGAAGGCTTGGGAAGATCTTACATTGTAGAATATTATATTTTTTAGGCAATAGATCTAATATCTTCATCGGCAAGATTGCTAGGAATAACAATGACAGGGATTGAAAAAGCTGTTCCTTTATTCCCGATTAATTGAACAAGGGGTCCTGGTCCTTCTGTATGTCCACTGGCTGCTAAAACAATCAGTGCAATCCTTTTATCTTCGTCGATCAGTTTAGAAATCTCATCAATTTTTTTTCCTTCACGCACTACTATTTCTGTTTCAAGCGCATGGGTGGTGCGGACTTCACTGGCAATGTCTCCTAATATTTTATGAGCACTTTGCTTTGATTCTGTACGCATAACGTTGTTTACACCCAGAAAATGTTGAAATTCTACACTATCAACGACACAAAGTAATACCAATGTTCTACTGGTATTTTGGGCATGCTGTGCGGCAAACGCAACGGCACGCCGACACTCTGGTGTTTCATCGATAATAACTAAGTTTTTTTTCTTTGGTTCTTTTTTCGGATTTTGGGGTTTGGAAATCATGCACTTTCTCTATTTTGTACAAACGATTTTTTTGCTCTCTACAGTTTTTAGTTTTATTATTTTTATGTATCGTGCAAAAATCCAATAATTTCACGAATTTTTTTCATATTTTCTTCTGCGAGCATACTAGCACGTTTAGCGCCATCATGCAAAACAGAGTCGATATAATCATTTTCTTGATGAAGGCGACGTAATTCTTCTGTTATAGGGGCAAGCTTATGGACAACAAGGTCGGCTAGAGCTGTTTTAAAATGCGAAAATTGTTGACCAGAAAATTCTAAAAGAATCTTTTCTTTGCTAACTTTGGCAAAGGCGGCATAAATACCAAGCAGGTTATCAACTTCTGGTCGTTCTTTTAAAGCGGCAAGGGTATCGGGAAGAGGAGCTGAATCCGTTTTGGCTTTGCGTATTTTTTTTGCGATAAGATCAGCATCATCGGTCAAATTAATGCGTGAAAAATCTGAAGGATCTGATTTTGACATTTTTTTCGTCCCATCGCGCAAAGACATAACGCGTGTGGCTGTTGTTCCAATCAGTGCTTCTGGAAGAGGAAAAAAGCCTTGTCTTTTTTCTTCATCCGTTTGCATAGAAACGCCAAAATTTAATTCGGCAATACGCTGTGCATAGTCGTTGTTAAATTTTTGTGCAATATCGCGTGTGAGTTCAACATGCTGTTTTTGATCTTCGCCTACTGGAACATGCGTTGCACGATAGACTAAAATATCAGCAGCCATCAAAGTGGGATAAGCAAAAAGCCCGAGGGATGCTTTTTCACGATCTTTTCCCGCTTTATCTTTAAATTGTGTCATGCGTTGAAGCCAGCCAATGCGGGCAACACAATTTAAAATCCAGGCGAGTTCAGCATGTTGAAAAACACGTGATTGATTAAAAATAATATGTTTTTGAGGATCAATACCGGCGGCTAAAAAGGCTGCTGTCACTGTTCTGGTGGATTCGCGTAAAGTAAGGGGATCTGGGTTGACGGTGAGCGCATGCATATCCACAACACAATAGAGACAGTGATGAGAGTTTTGTAGTTCAACCCAATGCTGAATGGCTCCAAGATAATTGCCAAGATGTAAGTGACCACTCGGTTGTACGCCGGAAAAGACAAGTGGTGTGAAGGTATCCATAGGAGTGCTCTTTCTTCAATTAAGGTTATTCATTTTATTGTTTTTGACAAAGTATAGATATTATGAGCGTTTTTTCAAATTTTTAAGCGTGTGAAAAAAGGAACGGGTGTTGAATAAAAAATAGGCACTAAAATAGATCAAAAATATGCCAATCATGATCCCAGCTAAGGTGATCGCGCGCAAGAAAAATGATGCTTGTGAGGATAAAGGAAAAGACAAAAAACCAAACACATTCAATCCGTAATAGAGGGCTAGTGCACTCAAAAGAGTTGCCATCATGAGACATAATATTCGCTTTATCAGTTGGAAGTCGTATTTCCAATAACCGCGTTTGATAAGGACACTCCACAGCAAAAGGGTGTTGGCCCATCCAGAGGTAATTTCAGCAATAACAATGCCTCGTGCAGATAGAATAGGAAATAATGTTAAGGCGAGACTGATATTGATGAAAACGCAAATACCTGTAAAAATCATCGGTGTTTTGGTATCTTCATGGGCAAAAAAATTAGGAATAAAGACCTTAATAAGAACAAAAGCTGGAAGTCCTAATCCATAAAGTTCTAGTAATTGTGCAACATGGTGTGTTGATTGACTGGTAAATTGTCCTCGCTCAAAGAGCAAACTGACAATGGGAGTGGAGAGCAGCAAAAAAGCAATGGATGCTGGAAGTGTTAACAACAATGTTAATTCAATAGAGCGATTTTGTAAATGGTGGGTTTCTTTATGCTTTTTGCTCCGCAAAGCGCGTGTTAACTCTGGTAAAAGAACGGTTGCAACGGCAATGGCAATTACGCCTAAAGGCAATTGATAAAGACGATCAGCATACATCAAAGAAGAGACAGCACCCGATTGACTAGAAGCAATGTTGGTATTAATAAGCAAATTAATTTGCGTGATGCCACCTGTGATGGCTGCGGGGAATGCTAAAGTTAATAGCTTACGAACATTAGGACTTAAATGGGGCTGGCGGAAGGAAATTTTCATTCCACTTTGACGCAAAGCAAGGGCAATTAAGGTGAGTTGAAGAAGCCCTGCTGCCAATACACCCCAAGAGAGATTTAAGCCGATATGCCAAGCGTCAAGTTTATAGATCCAAGCATAGGCAAGCACACCAATCAGAATAATGTTTAAAAAGAGTGGGGCAATGGCGGCAATAAAATAGCGTCGCAGAGCATTAAGCATGCCCCCCATCATGGCAGCAAGCGACATGCAGGTTAAATAGGGAAACATGATTGCAGTAAAGTGAATTGTAGCGTTAAATTTTGTTGCATCTTCGGTAAAACCTGGGGCAATAATGGTTCGTACCAAAAAAGGCATACTCAGTTCCATCGCAATCGTTAACAGTAAGAGCAGCGAAAAGAGAACGCCAAAGACTTCTTCTGCAAATTTGCATGCCGTTTCGTGACCTTCTTCAGTGATTTTTTTTGCAAAAAGAGGAATGAAAGCAGCGTTAAAGGCACCTTCAGCAAAAAAACGACGAAATGTGTTGGGAAAACGAAAAGCAGCGTTAAAGGCATCAGAAACAGGACCTGTCCCTAGGGCTGCTGCCATAAGCATTTCGCGTACGAAGCCAAAAATACGGCTCATGAGGGTTCCGGAAGCAACTGTTGCAATTTTTTTAATCAATGTCATAAAGATATATCAGCTTTGTTGTAAAAGAGAAGCGATGACAGGAGAAATAAACCGTTTTAAATCGTAAAAATCTGATCTCTATCCTAATCAAGGATACTTTTTGAAAGCGTTTTACGACGGTGTTTATCTTTCTGTCAACAATGGTGCTTGAAGACTTTTTTTATGCTCCTTGTTTACTGTTGCATTAAAATTTTTATTGTTGCCATAAAATAATTAAAATTTCTTTTTCAAACTGAAATATGGGAGTGATATCATAACAATTTGAAGGGATATGTAGGGATATATAATGATAATTTCTCTTTATGGTGTGATGTCGTGAATAGTGCAACCCAATGCCGTTTTGTTTTACGTGAGGGGTGTGACCCTATTAAAAGAACGCAAATAAAATAAAAGCGTGGAGCAATGGGCAATTTCCATTATTTATTCATGATTTTAAAAATAGCGCTTTAGATGTTTTAAAAAGTCGTAAGGCTGAGCTAAAAGGTGATGGTAAAGCTGGTGATTGGTTTTTACTTTTACGACTTTATGTTCTCCCCAAATGTGGCTGCCTTCCCATTTTAGAGATTACATAAACAAGAGGATAGGAAGACATGATCTTTCAACAGCATTTTTCCTGTTCAGGTTTCTTTTCACAGTTGATGAGGATAAAATCTGAGGAAATAGGATAAATTTGCTCTCTCATGGTTTCCATTCTCGTTGAGGTGCGATCGATTTGCCGATGAAGGCAAGGGGAATAAAGGCTATCATTTTTACCAGAGGGGGCGAAAAAGTTAAAGTTTATGAACCTTTTAGACATTCATTGCCGTTGCTTTTGCGTGCGCCGTTTTGTGAGGTTGAATATTTTCTTGTCTTTTGGGACTCTGATTGACGTTTTCTGTCATTTTTTGCACTTTAATTGCTTCTTTATCAGGCGTGTTGGAACATTTTTTTTCATTGTTTTTCTTTATAGATTGATACTGGTTTGGTGCGAAGCGCTTATCGAATTTATGGTTATAAAAATACATGGGTTGTATATGCTGTTCTATCTCTTTTATCTGCTTGATTATTTCCATAATCTCTTTTGCTTTAACGGTTGATGTACCAAGACTCTTCGCAAGGTTTTCAGGATTATTTTCTTTTATAGCTTCATGCTCGCTTGAGGATAAGCGCTCATTGATTTTTTTGATATAAGCCCTTATCTCCCCCCTTAATTCAGGAGAGTTTGATAACGTTTCTTGCTGTTGTGCTTTTGACACGGAAAGGAGATTTTTCATCCAAGCCTTAGGCATTTCTACCGACTGTTCACACCGCCTTTGTTTTACATGATGGGTATGGAGAATGTCTCTTTCTGTTTGTTTAGAAATATTGATATAACGATCAATGGCTCTACAGAGGGGCAAAATATTTTCTTCAGCATGGGCGCGCGCGTTGTTTTTTATGCCAAATACATTGCTACCAGAAAGCTTAGAAATCGATTGGGGAGAGGTGGTAATTTGATAGGTGAGTTGTTCTCCTTCAGTATGATTTTCATGGATCATCTCAATTTTTTCCCGCAAAATATGACGATTGCCATAAATGATTTGGCACAAAGTTTCTATTTCTTTTCTTCTTGCTTGAATGGATGCGTTGTTTTTTATCCTTGTGGCAATTTCATTGTTGGTAAGGGGGGCTATTGTTTGTGCGGGGATAAGCACTTCTTGCTGGTTTTGAATTTTTGGTGCTGTAAAGGAGAGGGCGTCACCGATTTTTAATGTCTGTATTTGCTCTGGGGTGAGATCTTTTTTATTTCCCAAGATGAAAATTCCGTTAGCATCAAGCATAAAGCCATTGGGTCCACTGCCTCTGTAAAAGCCTTTATAGGTATGACCTTCTTTTGCTGTTATAATAAGATGATGATGAATACTCTCAAGCCCGATATGTTTCATACTGTCCATGAATTCTTTTAAAATAAGTATTTTTTCTGGATTTGAGATATCTTCAAGCAGATGTTTCATTTCTTCTTTATCGTTATGTTTTAGCGATGCAATGCTGGCAAGATTCATACGTTTTTCTGTTACAAGAGAAAAGTCGAGTGTGTGGCCAGCAACTTGCCCAAGTTTTTCAAAAAACATTCGTTGCGTGCGTCCATTGCCTTCTCTGAAAGGATGTGTATAGTTGAGCTGTATCAACATTTCAGTGACATGTTCAACAAATGTTTCGCGGGTTAAGCCTTTTAAACTATTCGTTTCAGCAAGTATTTTATCTAAATTTTCTAGTCTCTCTTGTATCTGTTTTGCTGAGGCAAAAGAAATACCAGCTTTTTTCATCATTGGCATATAAGCAACGGTACCATCTTCAAATGTAAATGGTTTTTCGCGTGTTTGTCCGGCCCATTCAAAAGTATTTTTAAATAGGGTGTGATGAATATATTGGAGATATGTGGAAGTTAGTTTTTGCGGTGGCGCTTCTTGGCGTAGATGAATGATTGCTTTTGTTGTATCATGGGCACATTGCACTTTTAATTTTTTATAGTCTTTTATACCATATTTATTTTTTAAGGTGATACTATTAGGGCAAAAGAAATTACGGTACATTGTCTTATTTTCTTCGGTTTCAGGCGGTGATGATAATTTCTCCTGTAAGGTGAGAGGGACGGTGTTCGTTTTTCTTGTACCAGTATCCCAGTATGCCATTGCTTTTTTGGGGGGCTGTTTTTCTATTTCTTGATGATCAGAGCGTGTTTCCTTTGTCATTTTGACAGATATTGGATCATTTGTCGCTGTATTACTGCTCTGTAAAATGTTTTTTTGAAAATCTTTTTGCATTTGCCTCATAGCGGAAGCAGATTGAGCAATTGGTTGTGCCATTTGTTCTTTTTCTTGTTCTTGCAAACTTTTGGGCATAGCTTCAACGCTGTCATGTAAAGTATGAGGGGCAATCCATGGTGAAAAATAGGATTTTCCCTTTTTCTTTGTTTGAATGGATGCGTTGTCTTTGCTCTTTTCAGTTATTTCATCGTTTTTAAGAGTGGCTCTTTTTTCTTCTTTTTCTTCTGGAAGCAATGTTTTTTGCTGGGTTTTTTCTGGGTTTTGAATTTTTGGTGCTGTAAAGGAGAGGGCGTCACCGATTTTTAATGTCTGTATTTGCTCTGGGGTGAGATCTTTTTTATTTCCCAAGATGAAAATCCCGTTGGCATCAAGCATGAAGCCATTGGGTCCACTGCCTCTATAGGTACCATGATAGGTTTCTCCTTCTTTTGCAACGACAGCGAGATAATAATTTTTTTCATCCAATCCAAGCTCTCTCATAGAGTTGGTGAATTCTCGTAAGAGGAGCAATTTTTCTGGATTTGAGATATCTTCAAGCAGATGCTTCATAGGCTCTGGGTTGCCATGTTCCATGGCAGCGGCGCGGACAAAGTCTTTACGTTTTTTGCTCACAAGAGAAAAGTCTAGCTCATGCCCTGCTGCTTGAGAGAGTTTTTCAACAAACAGTCTCTTTGTGCGCCTATTACCCTCTCTGAAAGGATGCAAGTGGTGCAAATCTATCATTATACTAGCTGCTTGTTCAACGAATTCTTCGCGCGTTAAGCCTTGTAAATTATTCTTTTCAGCAAGCGTTTTATCTAACTTTTCTAGTCCCTCCTGTATTTTTCTGCCAATCGCAAAAGGTTTTGTAAATTCTTTTCTTTTCAAAATGGGCATAGAAGCAACAGAGCCATCTTCAAATGTAAAAGGCTCTTGGCGTGTTTGTCCGGCCCATTCAAATGTACGGGAAAAGAGGCGTTGATGAAGGTATTTTAGATAAGAGGCATTAAACTGCTCTGGTAGAGGTTCTTGGTGCAGTTTTATCATTTCTTTTTTTACATCATTAGAACAGCATTCTTTTAATATTTCTTTATCTTTGATGCGGTATTTATTTTTAAGCACTTTGCTATTGGGGTAGAAAAAATTTTGCGCTTCTTCATTGATTTGCTTTGAAATGGCTGCATTAATTACAGAGTGTTGTTCTTGCAATTCTTCCTGTGTAAAGGAGGCACAATGTTCTGTGTTTTCTTTCATGCATATTTCCTTTCAAATGGTAACATTATTTTTTGAAATCTTCTTTGTTTACATTTTTTGCCTTATGTTATTTTCATAGCGTTTTCTTCAAAGAAGAATGCCTATTTGAATGATTGAAAAAATTGACCTTATTCGCATGGAACAAAGTTAAAGTTTATAATTTTGAAGTATTATCGTGAAATTTTATCAATGAATTCTGTAAAATAATGGGGTGTCTTATTCAAAGTTTTCTGTATTTCACACACCGTCTTTGGTGCAATCTTGGCAAGATAATTGCACCAAAGTTTTGGATAAAAAGCCAACAATTAGGAGATTTATCACGACAAAGCCATTGCTTTTGATGTTTCGGCTCTGCGCGGTCGAACATGCGGCTGGTCTTCTTGTCTAGAAGTTGCTGCAACTTCTAGATGCCGCTTTGCTGTTGAGCGTTCAGGCAGCTTTGGAGGCTGCGATAAGCTTTGCTGCTTTTGTAATTTTTTATCGAGATCGGTAGGCGGTTGATGACGTTTTTGTTGTTCTGCCTGATGGTTTTGCACAATGGTTTCTTTTAACTGTTTTACAGTTTCAGCATACTCCTTAATGACGGTACAAAGAGTAGGAAGATTTTCTTCAGCGGCTTTGCGTGCTCCATTTTTTACGCCAAGGACTTGCTTACCAGCAAGTGGAGCAACAGATGCAGAATCCTTTTCAATTTGAAATACAAGCTCTTCTCCCATCTCTGGAATTTTGTGCATATCTTCTATTCTATATTGCAAAATAAATGGATCATTATAAACAATTTGGCACCAATATTGGATCTCTCTTTGACCATATTGAACCGATGGATCTTGTTGAACTCTGCGGGCAATTTCCTGATTTGAGAGAGGCTTTATTTTCTTTTCTGAATTGAGCGGATTTTGTAAATGTTGATTTGTTAGCTCTTCCTCTTGTGTTTGTCGCTGATGTTGTTGTTCCGTGTGAGAACCTTGTAAAATATTTTCACTTTTTGTATATTTTGAAGTATACACATAACCGTTAATGGCAGCACATAGGGTGGGAAGAGTTTCTTCAGCTTTTCTGCGCGCATGGTTTTTTATGCCAAGAACTTTTCTACCAGCAAGCTTAGAAATAGACTTAGGCCGTTCTGTAACATCCCATAAGAGCTGTTCTCCCATATCGGGGTTTTCTTTGATTGCTTCTATTCTTTCATTTAAAATAAGTCGGTCGCCATAAACCTTTTCGCTCAAAAATCGTATTTCTTCTTGATATGCTACGAGCAATAGCTCTCTTTCCATTGTATTAATAGATGGTTTTTGTTCGTGAGACGGTTTTGGTTGTTCAATTGCTGTGTGTGTAGAGGAAGTTTTTGGGACGACAGTATCGCTTTGTTTTCTGTTTTCCATACGGTGCGTTTTTCTTGAAGGCGGGACGGCATATGTTCCACTGTCTTGTGATGATGAACTGCTTTGCTGCCTGACTTTCATATGTGATGATGTTTTGGGTCTAACACTTGGTTCGTGTGTTTCAGGATTTTGAATTTTTGTGCTGTTTTGTGCTCTTTCTCTCATGCGTGGGGGAAGGGGCGGAGCCACTTTTGTCTGTAGAGAAGGGGATTCTTGAGCAGTTGGTTTGTTTTGTTCTCTATCTTTTGCACGCGGTGGTCTTTGTGGGGCCATTTTTATGCGCGTGGAGGGGCTTTCTTGGGTTTCATGCTTTTGGATTTTTGCGTCGGCTTGTGTTTTTTCTCTCATGCGTGGAGGAGGGGGTGGAGCCACTTTTGTCTGTAGGGAGGGGGACTCTTGAACTGTTGGTTTATGTTGTTGCCTCTCTTTTGCACGCGGGGGTCTTTGTGGAGCTGCTTTTGTGTGCGTGGAGGAGCTTTCTTGGTTTTTTGAGTTGGAGATTGTTGTGCCGGTTTGTGTTTTTTCTCTCATGCGTGGAGGAGGGGGCGGAGCCACTTTTGTCTGTAGGGAGGGGGACTCTTGAACTGTTTGTTTATGTTGTTGTCTCTCTTTTACACGCGGAGGTTTTGGTGGAGCTGCTTTTTTTTGTGGAGGAGGCGTCTCTTGGTTTTTGGCGTTAGGAAGCATTGTGCTGGTTTGAGTGTTTGCTCTCATGCGGGGGGGGGGCGGTGGCGCAACCTTTGGGTGGGGGGATAAATTTTCTGGGCGTTTTTCTACAGTTGCTTTTGGCAAACTTTGAGAAACTTGGGAAGGAGGGGTTCTGGTGGGGGATTGTTCAGCCTGTTGTTGAAATTTTTCCATCATTTCGGTGATAAAAGGGGAGGGATTTCTTTTTTTCATGCATGTTCCTTTCAAACTCTTCCAATATTGTTTTTAAATACTATTTAAAAATGCACGTTGGTTTTTATTCTGTTTTATGCTTTTTCATTTGCTTTTATGAGAGAGGATATGAAACTGAATGGTTTCGTATGATTTGACTCTCTTGGCTCAGATTATATTCATTCTCTAAAGATTGTTTTCTCCAGTGTTTGGGTTAAGGGACGGAAAAATAAATTTTGTTTCAATTTTCTCTCTTTCTTGGCGCAAACACCTCTTTCCTGTGTTGCGCCAAGACGTTGGATTCAACGTGAAAACTTATGTCTGTTTAGCTGGCAAAAGCCATCGCTTTTGGGGCGGCAGTTTTGCGAGGACGAATATCTGTTTCTCTTTGTTGAGTAGAGGTTGTTGCTCCTTCATGCGTTACTGTTGAAAGCTCAACGCGTTGAGCAGACTGTGAGACGCTTTGTTGTTGATGCAAGATTTTCGCTCTCTCAGAAGATGCTTCATTGTGTCCTTGTTTTGTCTGCTGAGTTTTTGAAAGGCTCTCTCTTACTTGTGTTACAGCTGTTGCATAATTGTCAGCGGCGTCAATGAGGTGAGAAAGACCCGCTTCAGCATGTCTGCGTGCTTTATTTTTAAAGCCACAAAAGTTACGACCAGTGTATTTGTTAAAAGACTGAGGATTTCCGGCAAGTTGCTGTGCCAGCTGTTCTATTGTTTCAGGGTTTTGGAAAAGCATTTCCACCTGTGATTGCAAAATGTTTGTGTTGCCAAAAACAACTCCGCACCAATATTGGATTTGGGCATGGTGTCTTCTGACTTTTGAATGTTGGTGAATTTTGGTAGAAATTTCTGTCTCTGAAAGCGTTTCTTTTTCGCGTTGATCTGATTTTTGTAGAAGTTTAGTGACAACTTCCTTCCCCATTAAGCGTTCATAGTTTTTGAGTTCTTGCTCTGGAGATTGTAAGAGGCTCTCTCTTGCCTGTTTTACGGCTTCTGTATAACAATCAACGGTGACACTGAGAGCGGAATAACTCTCTTCCGCTTGTCTACGCACTCGATTTTTAAAGCCCAACATGCTGGTGCCGGAAAGTTTAGCAAGACTTTCAGGATGGGCTGCCATGCGCCATGAGAGCTCCTCTCCTGCAGCGGGATTTCTTTGAATTTCCTGCATTTTTTCTTGCAAAATGTTTGGGTTACCATAGGCACTTGCGGATAAATGTTGGATTTCTTCTTGATAGGTTCGAACCAATGAATGGTGTGGAAGCAATAGAATGATCTCTTCCTCTGAGAGAACTCTTGTTGCCCTTTGTAATGCTGCTTGTGAAGGAATTGTTGCGTGTGTCGTTTCAGGTTTTCTCTGCCTTTTGGTAGAGCCGCCTCTTGTTAACGAAGCTGTTGGATTTGTTGATGCATATACAGTTTCTTCTCTTAAAAGAGATTGTCTTTCCTCATCTTCTTCCGGTATGGATGACAGTCTTTTGCTTTTTGAAGGCGTTTCTTTAAGAAGGGGGGCTGCTGCGCCTGAGACTTCTGCCGCTGCTTGTTCATAGAGCTTTATAAGTTCTTGTATTGAAGAGGATGGAAAAGGATGAGGGTGGGTTTTTTTCATGCATGTTTCCTTTCAAAAATTGTTTTAGAAAACCTCTTTGGTGCATTCTTGCCTTTTATGCTTGGATCGCTTTGAGATAAAAGAAATATCGAGCTGAATGAGCTTCCAAAGATCTGCGCTATTTGCAATCAGCTTAATGGACATTTGTGTCTTTTATACAGTTTTTTTGTGAAATATTATCAATAAGTTATCAATATTTATCGTGAATTACAGGCGTCATTTTTAGGACTATTTTTTGTAACATTCTAAAACAATTCTTGGCGCAATCGCGATGAAACGATTTGCGCCAAGAAACTCACTGAAAAAAAATTACATGAAAAACAAAAACTATCTGTTTTTATGTTTACGCCCCTTTACATGGCATAAGCCATTCCTTTTTCTCCGTGTCTTTGTCTTTGAGGGCTGTGCTCTGGACTATTTTGTTCTTGTCCTCTTGCGTGATGATGACGATGATGATGGTGTCTCTCAACTTGCTGAGAATTTTCTTGACGACGTCTTTGTTCTGCCATAGGGGTTTGCGATAGTCTTGTTTTTGCGTCTTGTACAGCTTTTGTATAACCATCAATGGCATCAATGAGCGGTTTAAAACCGTCTTCAGCTGCTTTGCGTGCTTGACTTTTTATGCCAAGTGCGGAATGGCCAGCGAGCTTATGCATAGATTCAGGATTTTCAGCAAGTCGATCTGAAAGCTCTTTTCCTTTACTGGGATCTGTAAGTATTCCTTGCAAGTGTTCTTGGAAAAGCTTGTCATTGCCATAAACAATCTTACCCCAATGCATGATCTCTTCTGCATGTGCTTGGACGTGTGGATTTTTTAAAAGCATGACACTTATTTGCTCCGTTGTGAGGGAAGATGAAGATCTTCCTCTTTGGTGCGGAGCAACCGTTGTATAGTCGGTTTCAGGACTTTCTCTTCCCCGATCAGGATGTCTCCCTCTTGAAAGAGGAGAAACGCTGCTCACTGATGCGTATAGAACATCAGTTTCATGTCTTGGAGAAGCAACCGTTGTATAGTCGGTTTCAGGATCTTCACTCCTTTGAGCATGATGTCTGTCTCTTGAAAGAGGGGAAGAGGTGCTAACTGATGCGTATAGAACTTCCTCTTCTGGGGTTGGACCGCGCTGGTTTCCTCTGGTTGGTTTATTAACTTTTGCATAGAGGGCTTCTGGATTTGCAGAAGGGCTTGGATGATGTTTTTTCATACATGTTTCCTTTCAATATTTTTAGAAAACCTCTTTGGTGCATTCCCCACTTTTAGTTTTGATAACTTTTATATAAGGAAGATATCCAACCGAATGACCTCCAAAGATTTTGCGCTATTCATATTGATATGTAATGAACATTTATGTCTTTTATACAGTTTTTTTATGAAATATTATCAATAAGTTATAATAAATTACAGAATCCATTTTTAGGACTATTTTTTGTAATATTTTAAAACAATTCTTGGTGCAATCACGATAAAATGATTTGCACCAAGAAACTCACTGAAAAAAAATTACATGAAAAACAAAAACCTATCTGTTTTTATGTTTATGTCCACTTACATGGCAAAAGCCATTCCTTTTTCTCCATGTCTTTGTCGTTGTGGGCTGGGCTCTGGACTATTGTATTCTCGTCCTCTTGCGTGATGATGATGGTGGTGATGTCTGTGTTCTGGGTCTCTTTCTGGACTTTCGTGTCTTTGACTTCTTTCTCTTTCCTGCTCCCGTGTAAACTGTTTATGGAGCTTTTGTGTATTATGTATATGTCTCTCAAGAGCTGAGCAAAGGTGGGTAAACTCATCTTCAGCTTCTCTGCGGCTTGGAGATTTTACACCAAGTATTTTGTGACCTGCAAGCTTACCAGCGCTTTCAGGATTTTCTGCAAGCTCCAATAAGACTTTTTCTGCACCCTGAGGATCATCAAGGATCTTCGCAAGTGGTCCATTCAAAGCATGTTCGTTTTTATAAACAACTCTGCATCGCTCTTGGATTTCTCTTACACCATATTGAAAGTCTACGTTTTTTAAAAGCTTTGTTGTAACCACATCTTTTGGGGTTCTGGGAGGGGAGATTCTGCCTCCGCCAACGCCTTGATAGATGGGATTTTCTAGTTGTTCAGATTCTTGCCCGCCTTCAGCTCCCATGCCAACCGTTGCATAGACGGATTCGAGTGGTCTTTGGGGAGAGTGCCTACCATTTTCACCAACTTCAAGCTCTGCATAGAGATGTTCTGGTTCTTGGGGATGTCGTCCACCCTGTGCACCTTCACCAACTGTGTCGTAGGGTGTTTGCCAATTTTGTGCTGCCAAATCCGTTATTGAATAGGGGTTTACGAGTTTGTCGGTGCGTCGCCCATCACTTGGTCTTTCACCAAGTCTGTCATAGGGATTTCCTAGTGGCTTTTGGGGAGCATAGGCCGTTTCTGATGATTGTTGAAGTGTATATTGAGGTGAGGTGCGCTGTTCTTTGGGTGGCTTATTAACCCTTGCGTAGAGGTCTTCTACATTAGAAGCTCCTAGGTTTTGTTGGTCAAGTGGCTTTTGGGGAGCATAAACCGTTTCTGGTGGTTGTTGAAGTGTATATTGAGGTGAGGTGCGCTGTTCTTTGGGTGGCTTATTAACTTTTGCGTAGAGGTCTTCTACATTAGAAGCTCCTAGGTTTTGTTGGTCAAGTGGCTTTTGGGGAGCATAGACCGTTTCTGGTGGTTGTTGAAGTGTATATTGAGGTGAGGTGCGCTGTTCTTTAGGTGGTTTATTAACCTTTGCGTAGAGGTCTTCTACATTAGAAGCTTCTAGGTTTTGTTGTTCAAATTGTCGTCTTAGTTCCTCTACATTGGTAGAAGAAGTTGGGTGACTTTTTTTCATGGCTGTTTCCTTTCAATATTTTTAGAAAACCTCTTTGGCGCATTTCCCACTTTTTGATATTTTTTAAGACAAAAGAAGAATATCAAACTGAATGGTATCCAAAGACTTCGCGCTATTCATATTGATATGTAATGGACATTTATGTCTTTTATACAGTTTTTTTATGAAATATTATCAATAAGTTATAGTAGATTATAGGATTCATTTTTAGGACTATCTTTTGTAACATTTTAAAACAATTGGTGGGCGTAATGGAGATAAAATGATTGGTATAAAGAGTTCTGTTGGAAGGCAAAAGTTCACGCGTTTTTAGCCGGTAAGAGCCAGCGATGAAGAGCGACTAACTTTCAAGCTGCGAGCTTGACATTGTGCTTCTTGGGTGTTCTTTACAGTATTCGCAATTTCTTTTGCTTTGCTTTCCGATGTTCCAAGGAGGCAAGCTAGTCTGGTATAATCTTTTTCTTGTATGGCTTTACGATCTTCTGAGGATAGACGATTGTGTAGTTGTCGTGAAAAGGTATGGAGTTCTTGTCGCAGTGAACGAGAATGCAATAAAGCTTCCCTTTGTTGTTCTTCTGGTAAGGCAAAAAGGTTTTGTAAATTTTTTCCAGGTTTTTCGACAGTGTGGTTCAGGCGATTTTGTTCTCTTTGGTGTTGCTCTAGAATTGCATCTTTTGTTTGTTGTGTTATTGCGCCATAATTTTTAAGGGCTTGGCTGAGTTGTGGAACAGCCTGTTCGGCTTGTCTGCGATTTGAACTTTTCATGCCAAGTATTTTACTCCCAGCAAATTTAGAAATTGATTGAGGGTTTTGTAAAGTTTCATCGGCAAACTGATTTCCTAAGTTTGGAGCTGCCGTTATGATATCTAATGTTGTCTTTAAGGACTGGGTTTTACCATAAACAGTCTTTGATAAATTTTCGATTTCTTTTCGGCATGCTTCAACATAAGCGTCATTTGAAATCCTTTCAAATAACTCTTCATGGGTAAGAGGGGCTAAAGTTTCTTTTGGGATCAGTGTTTCTTTTAAGCTTTGAACGTTGGTTTTTTGAAAGCAGAGGCGGGCACCGTTTTGTAATGTTTTGACTTGTTCTGGGGGAAGATCATCTTTGTGTCCGACGACGAAAGCTCCCTCTACTTCCATGACAAAACCTTCTGCTGAAAAACCTCTAAAGATGCCTTCATAGGTTACATCTTCTTTTGCAGCAACAACAACACGATTGTTAATTTCATCCAATCCAGCGTTTCTCATTTGGGAGATGAATTCTTTTAAAACAAGGGATTTTTGCGGATGCGTGATATCTTCAAAAAGATCTTTCATCGGTTGAGGATTGCCATATTGCATGGCTTCAATACAAGCTGCTGTCATGCGTCCTTTTGTGATGAAAGAAAAGTCAATGGTATGCCCTGCTGCTTGTCCAAGTTTTTCCATAAACATTCGATTGACGCGCCCATTCCCTTTTCTAAAAGGATGCGCGTGTTCAAGCGCCATAAAAACTTCAGCGGCACTTTCAGCAAATTCTTGGCGCGATAAACCTTTTAAATTGTTCTTTTCATTAAGTGTTTTTTCGAGTTGTTTTAGTTCTTTTTGAATCTTCGGTCCAATAGCAAAAGGAACTTCATAACCTTTGGGACGCATCGCCGGCATATGGGCAGAAGTGCCGTCTTCAAATGTAAAGGATGTATCGCGGGTGTGGCCCGCCCATTCAAAAGTTTCGTAGAAGAGGCTCCAGTGGATTAGTTTTAGATAGGAAGCATCAAATTTTTGTGGGGGTGGTTCATGGCGAAAATTTACGGCTGCTTTAGTGACGTCATGGGTACTGCGTTGATACAGTTTTTTAGGGTCTTTGATGCCATATTTATTTTTGAGTGTTTTGGTTCCTTTATATAGATAATTTTGCTCTAACATGTAATCTCTCCTAAGTAGGTAGGGTGATGGTTGATGAGCGTCTTAAACGCTGCATGTGAAAAATTCCCCTTCGCGTATTCTTTTGAGATTTTGGTTGTTATGAGAGGGAGTGCTTTTCCCTTCAGTGTATGGATGTTGTATCAATCGTTTTGTGATGCTTTTGAAAAGCTTTTCTGATGTTTCCTTTGTTTATTATCTTGTACTGTAAAATGCTGGTATTTAGGGCGCTGATATGAAGCCCATGAGTGGTCAGAAAATGGATTTTCTATAAATTGACTCTGGGTAAAATCTTCGTTTTTTGAGGTGTAAGGAAGAGGTCAAAAAGAAAAATGTTGCTTAAAATTGTTGTTTTTTCCTTTAACAAAGTTGTTTGCAAGAGCGCTTTGATGAGGGGCGTGGATATAGCGGGTGTAATCGCTCTTGGTTAGTGGATGGTGCTGGTACTTTTCATACACAGCTCTCAGATTGGTGAATCTATGGGCAAAAGCAGTCATCAAAAATTTTTCTCCATTATATTTTTTTTATTGCTCCATATGAATATCTTGCCATACGAACATCTTTTTTGTGTATTTTTGCAACAAAATGTTTTTTACTTTGTGTTGTTGCTCTTATTGTGTGCGCTGCTTTAAGATTTAAGACCCATAAGAGAATAAAAACTTTTCTTTGGTTG
Source organism: Bartonella sp. AP21QHHD (assembly GCF_042196205.1). NCBI lineage: Bacteria > Pseudomonadati > Pseudomonadota > Alphaproteobacteria > Hyphomicrobiales > Bartonellaceae > Bartonella > Bartonella sp. AP21QHHD. The sequence goes on from NZ_JBHIPT010000112.1 coordinate 27,786, forward strand.
GGGAGAAAAGCCTTTTTCAGCGCTTTATCATTAAAATAGAACACTTTATGATATCGTAAAGGGGGGAAAGCTTGTATAAGAATGATTTATTCATTTTGATGTATATCTTAAATATTTTTTTGGAAAAAATCGATGTTCTTGAGTGTAGGTGTTTTGAGAGTTGTTGTCTCAAAGATCAACCGTTTTTTTAAGTCTTGATATTGGTGATTAGCGTTGTGAAATGTTTTTGCTTGTTTGTAGGGGATAAATTATAAACAAAAAGCTTTGTAGGAATGTATTTGCAGGACGTTCTCAAGTGGAAATGTTGGTTTGGTTATAGGTGATTTGAGGGGGGTGGACTTTCTTGTAAAGACGATGGGTACTGGTAAAACGATACACAAAATACAAAAAGGAAAAAACACGGATTTTTTATCATGTTTTCCTTATGTGTGAAGAAGCGGTCAAAAACTTTTTGTTAACGGGTTTTTAAAAAATAGAAATGTATGTTGTTTTTGTGGTTGGACTTTTCATAGTCAAGATCTCATAATAGGAAGTTAGTTTTTCTTTTGTGGAGCAAAGCGGTTTTTTGCAGCTGCGGCTAACATTTCTTTCCTTCTGAAATAGATGGCGCAACCACATCGCGAAGGGGAGCCTTGCATCAGAATAATTTGTTCATCTTGACGCATTTCTCGGATAACTTCGTGGGGTAAAATGAGTGCTCTTTTTAAAATATTCATATAACCACGAAAATCGACTCCATCTAAGACAAATAAAATAGGCTTTTGTAACTTTCGTCGGTAGTAATCATGACGTTTAAAAGGAATTAACAATTATCCTGTCCAATTGCTTTGGATATGGTGTATATGCTATGTGCAAAATTGGTGGTAGGGCGCTTAAGTAGTCTGTTTTTTGCATGTATGATAAGAATATTAAAATATCTCTTCCACATAGGTGTTTAAATCAAAAAAACAAAGTTTCATATTTTTTAGTTGGCCATAGCAAGTGTATTTGAACGATTTTGTGTGCGTGTGTAGAATTGGCTATGAGTGTTCCTTGCTTTTTGAACAATGTCGGTAATTTCTCGTGCTTTCTGTTCTGATATACCAATACTTTGTGCAAGTGTTTCATAATCTTTGTTTGTGATCGCACTACATTCGTTTGATGAGAGACGATGTTCTAAACTGTTTATAAAAGTACGGAGCTCTTGGTGTAATTGAGGAGATTGAGACAAGATTTCTCTTTGTTTTTCCGGTGATAAAGCAAAAATATTTTGCAAGTTTTGACTGGGATTCTCTACCGCTTTTCCAAGGCGTTCTTGTTTAATTTTATGGTCTCGAGTGACTATATTATAGGTAGCTTCTACAGTATACACATAATTCTCAATTGCAAGAGAGAGCACATCAAGATAATTTCGAGCGTGTACACGTGCCGGATTTTGTAGACCGCATATACTAAAACCTGCAAGAGGAGAAACAGAGTGCGGTGCCTGTTTAATCTGATTAGCAAACTGTCTGCCTAATTCTGGATTTTTAATAATCTCTTCTATCTGTTCGTTTAATACGTTTGCGTCACCATAAACAGTTTTTGCGTAAGCTCGGACTTGCTTTTGAGCTTTGAGAACGTAACTATCTAGCGCAACTGTTTTGGCACATTCACTTTTTGTGAGAGGCGCTAATGTTTCTTTTGGAATAAGCGTGTTTTCAAGCTCTTTGCTGTTGGGGGCGGTAAAGGTAATGATATCACCAGGTTTTAGTGTTTTTAATCGTTCTGGTGTGAGATCATCTTTGCTACCAATGATGTAAGTTCCTTGCACATCGAGTATAAAACCTTCTGAATAACAACCTTTATAAGTTCCTATATAGGTTTCTCCTGCCTTTGTTGCTATAACAAGGCGATCATCCACGTTGCGTCCCGTATTGTTTATGTGGTCCATAAATTCTTTTAAAAGACGTATTTTGGGGGGATTGGAGATATCCTCAAAAAGATCTTTCAACAGTTGTGTATTGCTATATTGCATTGCTTCGCTACAGGCAGCCATCATACGTTTTTGTGTGACAAGCGAAAAGTCAAGCTGATGTCCTGCAGCTTTGGCAAGATTTTCAAAAAAGACTTGTTCTGTGTGCTCATTGCCATCTATGAATGGGTGGATTTTGTGAAGAGAATAAAATAGCCTCGTTGCTTCCTTGACAAATTCTTCGCGTGTTAAGCCTTGCAAATTGTCTTTTTCGGCAAGCGTTTGATCTAATTTTTGTAAGAGTTCAGGGATTTCTTCACCGGTTGCAAAATTATTGCCCCATTCCATTCTTTTCATTTCTGGCATGGCGGCAATGCTATCGTCTGTAAATGCGAAGGGGATATGGCGCAGATGTCCAGCCCATACAAAGGTATTTTTAAACAATTGTTGGTGGATATGGCATAGATAAGTTGAATTAAAATATTCTGGCAGGGGTTCTGCACGCAGATTGATCATGGCTTTTTGCCTATCATGTGAGCATTTTTCCAGAAAGCGTTTTAAATCTGTTTCTCCATATCTATTTTTGAGAATTTTGGTACCAAGATAGATATAATTATGGGGTGAGGGAATTCCTTTTGTTTTTTCTTTTGCTTTGGGCATTGTTACATTCCTTATAATGTTACATTGTCTATGAGAGTGTGTTAAACTTTTTGTTTGAAAATCCCCCACGCATATTGTTTTGAGATGTTGAGACTTGGGTGAGGAAAAAATCCCTCAAATTCGTAGGTGTTTTTGAGTGTATCAATCTTTATCTTGGCACTTTTTTCTTTTACTGAGAGAGAATGGTTCATTTGGGTTGTTTTCATGCATATTGTCTTTTAATTTTTTTGTAGAAAAATTTCCCTATAAAAGCGGTGCCTTCAAAAGTTTCCTGATAGGATTCTCAAGGCATAGATATGATTGGTATTTATTATTTGGAGATGAGGAGAGTGCTTTATAAAGAAAATTGGCATTGGTAAGCACAGGCATAATACCATCATTTAAAGACTTTTCCCCATATTTTTCTTGTTGTATCAAGCGGGAATTCCTTCTTTATAGGCTTTTATGAGATAGAATCTCTGCTTTTATCCTTTGATGTTTTTGTTTTGATGCATGGCCTCCATTAGAGGGTGTTTTTTAGTTTTTCTTTTGTGGAGCAAAGCGGTTTTTTGCAGCTGCGGCTAACATTTCTTTTCTTCTGAAATAGATGGCGCGTCCACATCGCAAAGGGGGTTGTCCTTGCATCAGAATAATTTGTTCATCTTGACGCATTTCTTGAATAACCTCATGGGGTAAAATCAGGGCTCTTTGTTGGTAATTGACGTTGTATGAACTCTTTCCTAAAGATAAGCCTCTTGATTTGTTCGTTCCGGTTACTTCAACGGTCATTTGACCACAGCGTTCTGAAATGTCTTTGGCAGTTTGGAGATCTTTAATGGCAGCATAGCTGACAAAGGAACAACTTTCAAACCATGAACGTGCTCCTGCTTCTCCAAAGTGGTTGACCAACTGGCCAGAGGATTGATAGAAGAGCATCAAGGATGTACCGTATTTACGTCCACGGTCGCGGGCTTCTTCTAAAATATTCATATAGCCTAAAAGATCAACTTCATCTAAGACAAATAAAACACGCTTTTTATAGTTACCGTCTGCTGTAACCATGGCATTGAGAAAGGCGCCAATAATCACACGTCCAATAGCAGGATAACTGTTTAAAATGCTTGCGGGGAGATTGAGAAAAACATCTGTATTGCCATTGGTAATATCTGAGGAAAAAAAATCATCTCCGCAGACAAGATCTGCATAATTGGATAAAGAAAGCCATTGGGTGTCTTTTGAGGCGGTGGTATAAACCCCTGAAAAGGTTTGCTCTGCCATTTCTGTAAAAATACCAACCATTTCACGAATAAAAGGAGAAGGTGTTGTTTCTTGAATCATGCGTAATTGATTAACAACAGCTGTTTCTGATTGAGAGAGAATACCACGCAATGTTTTTAAATTGCGCTCGCTGTCTTCATATTCATCAGAAAATACAACATGAGCAAGAAGAGCTGTTAATAGATTATGGGCTTGTGTTGAGAAATATTCCGCTGAAGAATTGTCTGATTTTTTATCTGTAAGAAGCAACTTTGAAAAGCTTACAATATTTGCTTCGCGTTGTGTGCGTGGTACGCTGTCGTCTAAAAGCCAATCGATGACATTAAAGTTTTTTGTTAACAATGAGTTAGGATCGAGAACAATGACATTTCTATTTCCCATTTTTTGACGCGCAAATTTGACCATTGGGGCAACTTCTGTTGAAGGATCAAGACAAATAATAGACCCTGGATAGGTTAAACACGTAGGAACTACTGTACTTGTTGTTTTATAGCCACCAGAACCAGCAAAAAAGATCATATGAGTTGAACCAAAATCAAGATTAAAGGTTAGCAAAGGGGCTGTTCCACCCTTTCCCCATGTTGTTTTATTGCCAGGTGCAAAGGGAATGTTGCACACATTATCTTGATCGACACGGTATCTTTCACCCACAACAATTTGCCCATTGGCAGGAAAGATTTTTGCTGCCTCTCTTAAATTCATCCAAGCGGCCTCACCAAAAATACCTTTTTTTGCACGCTTGACTTTACTTTTAGGGGGAAGGGTTGTTACGAATTGAATGATGGAAAAAAAAACACCAATGATGATGCCAAAAACAACCATGGGGTCCATGAATTGAAGAGCATAGCCCCATGTTATTCCTTGTTGGCCAACATAGGGACTTAAACGTTTTATTTCACCACCAATATAGTAAAGAGCGGTTGTTCCAAAAAAGACAACGGAGACAAAAGTGATCATTTTACGCAGGTGCAGTTTTTGCGAGAGACTATACAACAATGAAACAGCAGCCGTTAGTGCTAAGACTAATAAAGGCTCAGAACGAAGTGTCCAATAAATTTGATCGCTTTTTAGTCCATTTGTTATAAACAATAAAAAATGAGGGACAAGGAATATCGTTAAAGCACCTAAAGCGATCGGTGTTAAAATGAGTACCATTTGTGTTTTGGTATATTTCATTGTATTTTACTTTCAATTCTGTCAGAATATGTTGCGAAATGCTCTTTTCTAGGTGTGTGATATGAACTCTCATCTCTTTTTGCAAAGGTGCAGATAACGCCAAACAGTTTTCGCTTATGAGCCTTTCTCATTAAGGAGGAAGGTTTTGTCTATTCTTAGCAGGCCATAGCGAATGCTTTGGAACGGTGCATTGTGCATACTTGTGCTTGCTGGTGTACTTCTTTGGTTTGCTTAATAATTTGTGTAATTTGTTTGGCTTTATTTTCTGATACACCAATGCTTTGAGCCAATGTTTCATAATCATTATTTTGAACTGCTTTATGTTCATTTGGTGAGAGACGGGTGTTGATCTTTTTTACAAAGTTGCTGAGCTCTTTTTGACATAAAGGATTTTTTGCTAAAGCTTCTTGTTGTAATTCTTTTGGCAAGGCGAAGAGGTCTTGCAAGCTTTGACTTGGCATTTCTATTGTTTTTGCAAGGCGACTTTGTTCTGTTGCATGTTCTTGCATAATTTCCTTCCCAGCATGTCTCACTGCATGGGCAAAATTTGCAACGGCAGTGCAGAGCATCTCAAGATGATTTTTAGCGTTTGCGCGTGCCTGATTTTGTAGTCCACATAAACTGAAACCTGCAAGATGAGAAATAGAGTACGGTGCTCTTTCAATCTGGTTGGCGAGCTGCTGGCCTAAGCTTGGATTTTTGATGATCTCTACCATCTGTTTGTCTAATATTTTTTCGTTACCATAAACAATTTTTGCCAATTTCTGGATCTGTTTTAAGCTTGTGTGTACGCAAGAATCTTCAGCAATCATTTCGGCTTTTTCATTTTCTGTCAAAGGAGCTAATCTTTCTTGTGGAATGAGAATGCTTTCAAGCTCTTTTGTTTTTGGGACTGTAAAGGTAAATTTGTCACCGAGTTTTAATGTTTTGAGTTGTTCTTGTGTGAGATGCTCTTTATTACCGATGATATAAGCGCCTTTCACATTGAAAGCAAAGCTATCATAACCAGCACCCCTATAGGTGCCCGTGTAAGTTTCACCTTCTTTTGCAACCATAACAGGACGATCATTAACATTGCGCCCAAGTTCTTTCATGTTGCTCATGAATTCCTTTAAAAGAAGTATTTTATTGGGATTAGAGATATCTTCAAACAGATGTTGCATTGGTTCTAGATCACCATTTTCTGCTACAGCAACACTGGCGAGCATCATGCGTTCTTTTGTAATCAGTGAAAAATCAAGCTGATGCCCTGCTGCTTGAGCAAGCTTTTCAAAAAAGACCCGTTGTGTACGTCCATTTCCTTTTCTAAAAGGATGAAGTTGGTTAAGGGCGTTAAATAAGCTTATTGCTTCAGCGTTAAATTTCTCGCGCGTTAAGCCTTGCAAATTATCTTTTTCGGCAAGCGTTTGATCTAATTTTTGTAAACCGTCTTGGATTTCATCACCGAGTGCAAAAGGATTTTCCCATCCTGTTCTTTTCATTTCGGGCATAGCGGCTATGGTGCCATCTTCAAATGTAAAGGGGAGATGGCGCAGATATCCAGCCCATTCAAAGGTATTTTTAAATAAGTGGTGATGAATAGAGCATAGATAGGAGCTATCAAACTTTTCTGGTAAGGGGGCTTCACGCAGATTAACCATTGCTTCTGCTGTATCATGTGAGCATTTCTCCAGAAAGGATTTTAAGTCTTTTATTCCATATTTATTTTTGAGTGTTGTGGTGTTTGGGTAGACATAATGATGGGGAGAAACTGTCTGTATATTTTTTGTCTTTGCTTTTGCTTTTGGCATTGTAGCTTCCTTATAATTTTACGTTATCCATAAGAGTGTTAAATTCCTCGAGTGAAATATTCCCCTTTGCGTATTCTTCTAAAATTTTGAGTGTTGTAGGATGAAGCGCTATTCCCTCTATCGCATGGGTGCTGATGGCTGCTTCAACGGCTTCACGGCGTTTTTTTAATTCTTCTTCTGTCATCGATAAAAGATTTTCTCTATTTTCTGTTTCGTTGGTTTTCATGCATTTTTTCTCTTATTTGCAATCGTTGCTTTAAAAGAGCCTTTGGCAGCCGGTGTGATCTTCTTTTAGTCACCTCCAAAGATGTTTCGTTGTTTGAAGGGATCGTAATAAATTTCTGTGACCTTAAATTTTCCTTCAATCCGTTTGCATTGGATGATGATATCAATCATTGAAATCAACAGGCCTCGAATATCATCACGCTCTAAATCACCACCGCCTTCACTTTCTTTGACCAAAAGGGTCATCTGCTCAAAGGCTGCAAGTGCTGTTGATGCGTGAACCGTCGTAATGGAACCTGGATGGCCTGAATTGACATTGCGGATATAATAAAAGGCTGTACCATCTCGAAGTTCTTGCAAAAGAATACGATCAGGACGCATCCGTAAAGATGATTCAAGCAACTCTTTGGGGCCAACGGAGGCTAAGCCTTGTCCATCTTTTGAATAGAACATTGAGACATGGTTAGGGTGTGGTATCACCAATTCTTGTGTATCTTCGATGGTGATAATACGCTCTTCTTGAGGGATTTTTGCGATTAATGCTTTTGATAATGTTGTTTTACCCGAACCGGTTTTTCCCGCAATTAAAATATTTTTCTGGCATTCTACAGCTTGATTTAAAAAGGAGACAAAGTCTTTATTACAGTAGGCATGAGCTAAGTTATGCTCGATGATTTTGAGTTCGTTAAAACGAGAATGATAGTCATGCAAGGGCGTGAAAGATACCCGTTCACATAGCGAGAAGAGGCCCTTATTTGCGAGCTCTTCGAGAGAAAAACTCTGCGATGACGGTTTACGAATTGTCATACTAATCGTGTCTTTTTCGACAGCGGGCGGAATGACAATTTGAATACGCTCATTGCCTGGTAGCGTTGCAGATAATATTGGGTTTTTGTCCGATATGTTTTGCTTGGAATAGGATGCGACAACTTTCGCAATCCCCATAAGCTCATTAAAAGAGAGCCCCGGTGCTTCTATTGTTTTCCATCCATCAAATCCTTCAGTCATGACTTGATAGGGACGATTGATAACAATTTCAAAGAGTCTATCATCTTTCAAAAAAGCACTGATGGGTTCAAGTTTTGTGAGAACAATCGCAACGGTTTCATCGCTCATGGTATGTAAGTTTGAGTTCATTCTAAAGTTACCGCAGAATTTTTGTAAAAGTTTCTTGAAACAGCTCGATTGATAATCTGTTTTTTGTTTTCGATGACTTTCAATTTATAAACGCTGGAAAAATCTAAATCGCGGGCAACAAAGATATTCACCATTTCCCCTTGGTTTTTGGATAATGTTGGAGGAATATTGGCGTAATTTTCTACGAGAATGTTTGCGATGTTTTGTCCTGAAGAGATTGTTTCAGTTTCTTCTTTTTCCTGTTTTTTTGATAAACGTTTATTGGCATAGTGTGTTGCATCTTTTATTAGTGAGACAAGAAGCGCAGACCCAATCCTCTCGAGCCAATGGTTATCAATATCTCCATCCATACCAGAACGCCCTAAAGCATCCGTTGCCGGTGAAGCTAAAGATATAATGATACCATTGGGGGTTTTTGCTCTATTCCATAGTACAAAGAGACGTGTTTGGCCTTTTTTCAATCCGGCGCGATATTCACCAACAATTTGGGTGCCTTTATCAAGAAGCACAACACGACCATTGTCTGATAAGATATCTCTGGAGATGATACAACTGGCAAAACCTTGTTGATCACTGTTGATGGCTGTTTCTAAAATACAAGGAATAGAAGTTCCCATCGCGATGATGTAGTTTCGATTGCCAAGGGTTGAAGCACGAATACCTTCAAGCACTGTGGGTTTGAGAAGATGATTAAAACGTTGTGTCGTTTCATCAGGTTTGCTTTCAAGTTGGTGAGGCAAAGCACCATTATTTGTTTGTGAATCTATTTTGCCTTGTTGTGTACTTGCATAAGCTAATACAGGAGCACGTTGTGCTGCTTCCAGCAGTGAGTTATCAGAATTTAATTGATTGATGTTTGGTGTTGGTAGCTCGACTTTTGGTAATAGAGCGTTATTTCGTTGAGGCTGTTCAAAGGGGGGAGGGGTAGGCTTTGCAGGACGAAAAAGCTCTGTTTGTTTTATAACTTTTCCTTCTTTTGAAGATTCAATTGGTTGCTTTTTGTCTGTAACAAGTGTTGAATAGGCTAAATAAAGACAGACACTGAAAAGAATAATAAGAGCAATAGCTTTCCCCACATTGTTCTGTTGACTTTTCCCTTGAGCATTTTTTATTGTATCGCGATCATTAATGCTTTTTTCATCCACGGTGTTATTCATGGCTGCTTCCTAGGTTCACTTTACGTTGTACAGATGGTGATGTCGTACCTGTTTCAGGATTAATTCCTTTTGGTACGAACCTTTTGTTAAAGATGCACAATACTTCATTCCCACGTCGTAGCGTGAATTGTGCAGCTGTTGCATGAACAATAACCTTGTTGCCTTTAATCGATTTGGGAATAAGCGCTTCTTGCCCATCAGGCGATACAATGTAAATGGCAGGGATTTCAATGTTGCCTAAAAAGGTAAAGGTTGTTGTTTTCCCATTATCATAGACAGAAGCAGGTTCAATAAGAGATGAGCCTTGAGCTTCATAAGCCCAATTGCGTGGTCCAAAATCTTCATGGATATTTAAAATATCATTGACAAAGTTTTCTTCACGTTGTTTTTCTTTTTCTGCTTCGGCTAATTTCTTACGTAAGGCTTCATCTTCTGGATAACGAAACTTTACCAAGAAATACGTCTCATTGCCGGCTGAAACATCGCCTTCACGGACTTGTAGCTCGAATTGATAAGAGCGTTGTGTTCCATCTTGGCGGCTTGTGACAATTTGTAAATTTGTCACAGGCTGAACTTCACGTGGTTTGAGAAAAACAAAGTGTCCAGCCGGTGCAACTTGCCAAGCAACCGAATTTCCAATTCCTACATAGGTTACTTCTTCATCAACGGCAAATTCTAGTTGAACCGAAGAGCGAATGGAGCCAATGATTTGTACGACGTTGTAGGGGTCATAATTGACAAATCTGATGCGGTTATCTTTACGTGCACTGACAGGCGCTGTTTCCGCAAGTGAGAGAGCTGTGTGAAAGCTGACAGTGATCGTAAAAATTAAAGAGATTGTTTGTAAAAGTCTGATCATTTTATCACCTCTGGATCAGATCTATATTCCGATACTTGAAAACCAAGAGGGTTGATAAGACGATCAGACGTTGAAATGTGTGCGTTCACGTAGGAAAAATTTAAGATTGAAATCCAATGGGAAATATTTTCTTTTTCATTCAAGTCTCTGATCGTTTTATAGTAACGAACTTGGATAAGATCTTTACTTATAAAAGAGATTGATTTGATTGTGATCGTAGCAATCATGTTATGATAAATATTTTGCGGACTTTCTGGATTATTGCCCGCGTACCATTTTGCAAAACGGTTTTGTTCTTTTGGAGAAGATAAAAGAGAGACTAAGCGAAAATTGTTTTCTGCTTCTGATGCTTGAAAACCTTCACGAGCGCGAACGTATTGGCTGGCAAAATAACGCGTTATCGCTTCATCATAGTCGTTAGGGGATTCTTTTAGGGCGCTTACAGTATCAATAATACCTGTTGAGTTATCAACGCGGATAACAAAAGGCTCTACCGTTTTCAAAGGTGTCAAAGCTGCGACAGCTAAAGCCAGCGCAATTGTCATCAATCCAAAAAGCACTGTTAAAGCCATGGAGATTTTCATCCGCACGCGCATGCTATGCATGCGATCAATGTCAAATGAGCGCGCTTCTTTTATATATTCTTCAAGGGCATCACTTTTCACGCATAACCTCCACAGTTTTATCAGATCGTGCTTCATGAATAACCGGCTTTAATAAAGCTGAATTGGCTGTTACTTTTTCACTTTCCAAAGTATTGAGAATGATGGGAGTGGTAACAGGCTTTACACTCTTTTCTGGGTAGACAATGTTTTTATTGTCCCAATTCCACTTATCTTTATTTAAAGCGCGTGTATGTTTGCCATTACAGCGTGGTGGTTTTTTAGGGCCACTCAAAGAGGCACAACCAGTAAGAGCGATTGTTAGGACCATAACAAAAGTTATTTTTCGTTTCATTTTTTGAACTCACAAATATCTTGGAATACAATGCATGAGAGCCTTTGTTCTGAACATTTTTACAAGTTTATGTGATGCAAGGTTTTGATTGGTTTTATTGTTAGACCCAAGATGTTAGATCTTATCTGGAACAGGATCATGGCGTGTACGCCAAAGGGCGCACACAAGGCAAAAACAAAAATGCTTATTCTTTTAAAGAAGTGTTTTATCTTAAAATCGACCACGACCGCCTCCAGATTTACCTGCTTTTGCTGCCGCCCCTGCCGCACTTCTAACAGCGTTACCGGCAGCTCCTGAGATTTGTGAAGTGGCACTTTTTACTGCATTGCCACTCGCTCTTGCACCATTGGAAAGCATTGTAAAAATCTGTCCTCCTGAAGAGACACCAGCGTTAAAGTATGGTCCGCCAGAGGCCAGCGCTGTTGCAATACCAGGAAGCGCACGGAAGATAATAACTCCTATGATCGAAATGACGATGACAGGGGGAAAAAGAACATAAATTGATTCATATGAAACTTTGAGAACCTGTAGGATAACTTGACATATAATGGTTCCAAGCATGATTACGAGAACTTGTAAAATGGTAAAATTGATCAAAGTTGTAATCCATGCATCGGAGTATTTTCGCGTTGCATTGAACAAATACAAACTAATGAATAGAGGCCCAAGACCTATAATCATGACGAGTGCAACTTGTGCAAACATTTGCACAATAAAACCACCTATACAAAAAAGAATAACCGCGAGAAGCATGATAGAACCAAGAAGACCCACAATGATCTTTTCAAAAAACCAAGCATTGTATAAGACTTCTTGATAACGTGAACTTGCCTTTAACAAAATATAATCAAAAACATTGGAGCTTGCAGGATTACTGTTAAGCGCATTCCCAATAGCATTGGATAAATCATTGAAGAAAATATCCTTGACATAAGTATTAAATGTATCCGCATTCGTTGCCATTGTTGTAACAACAACGATTTTAACAACATTATTGAGAAGACTATGCATGGAAAGCGCAACGCGACCTGTCATAACATTATAGCCATAAAGAAAGATAAAAATGATTGCGGCGAGATTTAAGGGCGCTGAAATAGCAGAAGATAGCCCACTCACCGTTGTGTCCATCACATTATCGAGGGGTTTTAAAATATACCCAGAAACGCTTTCAAAGGGAGAAAAACTAAAGTCTGACATCTGTACGCGCACTTTCAAGTTTTTCTTTTAATTGTTTTTCTTTTTCTTTTAACTGTTTTTCAATATGTTTATGCTTTTGTTGTTCCTTTTCTTCACGCAATTCGTCTTTTGTTTTCGTATCTCTTGCTTGAATCATATCAAGAGACTGAAGTTTTAAAGAATTCACTTGAAGATCGGCTTGAAGAAGAGAAAGTTTTATTTGAAGCTCTTGTTGAAGGGCTTGCAATTCTTCAGGCTTAGTGTCTTTTTTTGATTGAATATTTTCAAATTGATGATTTATTTCTTTGATTTTATTTGCAGTGTCAGTTGCTGTTTTATAAATAGTTTCAGCTGTTTCTGATTTTGCAGCATTTAATTTTTGTGTGTTCTCGAGTGCTTGTTTATAATATTCATCTACATCGGGTGTCGTTTGTGATATTGCATGAGAAATAAAAGAAAAAGATAACAGTGTAACTAAGCCATATTTTTTCATTGATTTTTTCTCCTTTGATAAAATATGGGCAGCCATTTGTCAGGGTCAGCTCCATATTCGTTGATAATTTCATTCATGAGTTCAATGTTTTTTGTTGTGCCGCTTAAAACGGCGATCTCATCATTCATTCCACGTAAGTTAAGTTCTGCAACGACGGAACTTTGTCCTTGTTTGATGAGAAAACGACGGGATTCTCTGCTTAACTCTGACTGTATCAGTTCAAATTCACGCTCAGTAAGTTTGAAAGCTTCGACATAATCATTGTAATTTGCTTTTTGATTTGGAAAAAATATTTGGGTGGGGCATTGCTCAATAATTGTGTGTGCGATTGTTGAGTTCAAAGCATCTTTAGGGCTTTGTGTTGCAAAGAGCATCATGCCATTTTGTTTACGGATTGTTTTTAGCCGATCTTGCGCAAAAGCTTTGAATGAATCATCTTCTAAAGCTTTCCAGAATTCATCAATGACGATAATGATACGTCGCCCATCAATCAAATCAAGAATGCGGTGAAAAAGATACATCATTAAGGGGCGCCGAATTTCTTCATTATCTAAGAAATCGGTCATGTCATATCCAATGAACTGCGCATTTAAATTGAGATCATCTTGGTCATTATCAAAAACCCATCCTAAATCATTGCCTCTAATCCAGCGTTGCAGCCGTATGGCAATTCCTTCTTTGGATGTGTTGTCAAAAAACAGTTGAAGGGCACCAAGAGAGCGCTGGGTTGGGGGTAAGTTTTCCAAGGAATCAATGGCTTTGGCGATATCTTGTCGCTCTTCTTCTGTTACGATTTGCCCTTCAGCGGTCACCAGCTTTAAGATCCAATTACGAAGAAAGATTTTATTTTTTTCGGTGTATTCCATGCCCTTTAAGGGAGCAATACCCGTGGGCTGCCCATTTTTTAAAGGTTTGTATTTCCCTCCTCCAGCCCGTACAAAAATCTCTGCTCCTTGATCTTTATCAAAAAAAACCATTGTTGGATTGTGTTTTTGTAATTGTGCAAGAAGAAAATTAACAATCACTGTTTTACCAGATCCTGATGGACCACAAACAAATGTGTTTCCAAGATCGCCATAATGAAAATTAAAATAGTAAGGTGAACCAGCCTGTGTTTTTAGCAATGCGACAGCAGCTCCCCAAACATTATCGTTCAGTTTGCCAACAGGGAAAGAATGGAAGGGCGATAAAGCGGCAAAATTTCTGCTGGTAATGGCGCCTGAACGCGCACGATAGCTAAAGTTTCCAGGAAGCTGTGCCCACCATGCTGCTTCCAATCCTAAATCTTCTCTGGCAATCACGGCTCCTCCATTGGTTAAATGGGAACGTGCTTTTGATAAGTTTTCAGACAATATTTTAGGATGATCAGCAAAAACAGCTAAAGAAATGTGGTGTTCTCCCAAAACAAAACGGTTTGATTCTAAATCATCTAGCGCTTCATCCAGTGCATCGATTTGTGAGCTAGCACGGTCAGCTGCATTGATCATTTGATTTTGTTTGCGGCTCATAATCGCACTGGCGGCTGCCTTACTTTTAAAGACAAAGGATTGTGTTAAGATGAATTCAAATGGCACCGTAAGCAGACCATCAGTCATACCTGGGCGTGTTTTAGAAGGATACTCTTTCCATCCAAACATGCCCACAAAGCGTTCATTGCTTTCATGGCGAATTTCGATAATTTCTTTCCCAAAAATAACACGATCCGAGTAAATTGTTGAAGCAATAGTTCCAAATGTGAGAGGAATACGCTCACGTCTTCCCCCTACTAGCTGGTGGAGAAATTCACTTTGTTCGGCAAATAAAAGTCCTTCATGTTCATAGATGGATAGCAGACGGACTTCATACTCTTCCAAACCTTGCATAAGATCTTGACTTAACTCTTCGAGTTTACGAATAGCTTCCTCGTCGGGCTCAGATTGTGTTTTCTTGGCTTTGCTCAAGCGCTGAAAAAATGAAACCAGCTTTTCTGTTTTATCCGCGGCCGGATTCCAAAGCAGTGAAATAAATAGATCATTTCTATACAGTTCTTGCGAAACCATTTTCTTTTTATATTTTTCATCTAATGTTGTTGCAAAAGATGAAAGAAAATGACCCTCTGGGTATATCGTTTCACGGCGGCGGATGATGTGAGAATATAAAGCAAGCCGCTCATCTGCGATATTTTTTAAAAGGGTGTTTAATTGGTTGTGTAAAGAATTTAATTGATCAATATCCGCAGTGTCGAAATTTATACCTTCAACAGCCATCACAACCATTAAACAGCGTGAATTTAAAGCAACGACATGTTGGTTGATGTAGCGTATATAGGGAATATATTCTTCAGGCAAAGTTTCCCGTTTCATTATTGACATCTGTTTCACCAGTTTCGTTCCTTCAGCTTAGTTCCTTATACGTGCGGATAAGGCGTAAAGGGGAGGTAGAACCTCCTCCCCATCTGTTGAGGTTTTTTTGTTTTCCTCGGGTATTGAGCCATGCAAATAATACGCGAAATTGATTGTGATCGTACTTTGTCACTTCTCGCAAAATAAAGTGCATCCCAATACCAAGACCAAACATGGTAAAATCACTGGTCAAAATGAAAAGAATGGATGTCGCCATGACATTGATCGCCATCGCTTCCATTGTAACACCAGCAAACATGGCTGGGCGCGTACAGGCAAGGAAAAGAGTATCTTCGTTCATTTATGTTGTGCCCGCTAATTTACCGACGAGAGTGGGGGCACCAAAAACAATAGCAATCCCCAGAACACAGTAAGCTGCTTTGCGTAAATCAATAAAGCCGTACATCCAACCAATCCCCACAGCAGCAACACATATAATAGCAATGAGTCTTGCCGTTGGACCCGTCATCATTGCGACAATGTTGCCTAAAACACCATCTAGCTTCCCGAAACCACCTCCACCAGCAGTAGAAGCAGCATAAGAAGGATCTGATACAAGCAATGCTGTAAAAAGCAGCATGGTCACGATAAAAATGATGTTTTGGAATCTATTATCTGTCATTTTACCTCTCTTTAACAAATAATATTTGTTCATATGTCGACATTCCATTGCCTCTAACAAACAGGAGAGTGTTGTCATTTGATGACAGTTTAATTCTTCTCATTTGTTTGTTTTAAAAGCCTTGATCGTGGATCTGTTCACTCTCAAGCTCTTCTTCGTAAAGAGACAGAAGTCTTTTCAAATTGAGATTGTGTTATATGAAAATGGCAATTTTAAGTTGTGTATATTGGTAAAAATAACAATATTAAAATAATGAAAGAAAGAATATCATTCTTTACAAAATGTAGTTAATCTGCAACACTTATATTTGGATTTTTTCTTTAAAAACAAGGGGATTGCTGATCAATAATCTGACATGATAGGAAAAAAACGAATTTTTTGAGCGAGCGTGTTAAGAGATGCTATTTAAATTGATTGTTATTATTTACATTATGGGGGCTACGGTGTGGGGATTAAGCCAATATAAAGATAAAATGGATTTCAGCATTCTTAAAACATTTGAGACGCAAGATATCCAAGATATTGTCGATCTCTATCGAGAAGAAAAAAAGTTGGGTAGATCTATCACCAAACAGCAATTAGAAAAAAATGAACCAGCTCTCGATTTGCAGAAGAGTGTTTCATTAAATGATGTTGCAAATAATGCTGTTGTTTTTCATGGTAAGGCTTCTGTTACAAGTGGGGTTACATTTAAATTACTGACGCCTGCTGCACAATCTTGGCGCTCACATATCTCCCGTGATATTCATCTTTATGGTGTTGACACATGTGCACCCCGTCAAAAAGCAAGATTAAATGATCAAGAATGGCCCTGTGGTGCGGTTACAACGGCTTGGCTTGTCACCAAAACACTTGGGCAGGATTTATCCTGTAAACAGGCTTTGATGCACAATGGTGTTTATTATGCGCAATGTTTTGTTCAAGGGGTTGATTTAGCTGAGGAAGGTCTTAAAGAAGGTATGTTGGTACTCTCAAAAGAGGGGAAAAATCCTATTCCAGCCCAGTATCATCATGCGGAAGAAAAAGCACGTGGCAATAAGATTGGTCTTTGGTCGAGTGATTTCACTGAACCTTTAAAATGGCGGCGAGATAATGGATCCTATAACCCCTTTGCTAGTCCATGATTGGTTTTAACGAACATATTTACTTAAATTTTTATAGAGAAAACTTTATCAATAAAATTGTACCAAATCGTAGAGCAAATTTGAATAAACGGTGAGATTATTTTCGTTTAGGAAGTAAATGGATGGTACTTTCCTTTTCAAGGGAGGGTTGCTTTCAAAATCGCTTCTCTATTTTTACTTATGTGTTTTATAAAAGCGGGAAAATGTCATTGTTGGTGGCAAAGCATTTTTGAGTATTTGTGTTTGAAGGAGAAAGTGAGGCGATAAAAAACGCTCAAGAAACGGATTTCTAGAGCGGTGTTGATAAAAGTAAAAAATAAACAGACCCAAAAATGGTGTAACGTTTGATATAACGGATAAAATCTTTCACAATGCCTTAAAAGAATTCATAGCAAAAGTTTTTTCATCAGAATTTTGTCTTCAGGATTGGATCACGTTTTTTACTTCTTTAAAAGTGATCAATCTGTTGCATTCCTTGAAAAGCTTTCATAATTATCTGCTTTTAAATTCAGACTTTCAAATGATGGATGGATTTCAAATAGACTCTATACGAAGAAATCTTCGTAAAATGATTTGCATTGCTGATTGTTTTCTATATATCACAAAACGTTTCTATTTAGGCCTCGATGGAGGAACAATAATCAACATACAAATAGGTAAAAAGAGTTCATACTTTTTTGTTATGGCTGCATAGTCCATTGATCGTGAGATTTAAGTATTATAATGCTCATAGGCTTTCTATAGGGCTAGGGGCGATGCCTATTGCAATGTAACTATTTGAAATCAGTTGAACAAAAGCATTAATGCGCCTTCTGATTTCATCGTTTGTATTCAGTTTGGGCTCTTTCCCTTCTTATTGTATTTTATGACAAACTCATACGATGGCTATTGTGAGCTCTTCTTGCGTCACTTTACTCAGAGTGTTCACTTTGAAAGCAAGCAAGTGGATAGTGAGGCTGTATTCTCATACAGTGTGAAAATTCAACCCTCATTTGGGGGGATAATATTAACAGATAAGGTATTTAAAGAGGAGTAAAATGAAAAAAATTATTTATTATGCATGACTCTATTATTCGTCTTGGGGTGTGAAAAAACTATAGCCTAGAAGATTTTAAAAAAGATGCAAAATTAAGAGAAGAATGGGGAACGAAGTGTTTTCTTTCAGGACAATTTGTTAAGGAATCTAAAAATTGTCAAAATGTCTTACAAGCAGATACTGAAATGTTTTTCTCGCCAAAGCTTGATGCTCTAGACCGTGGTCATGTATTTTAATAAATATATATTACTCAACAGTAAAGTGTGATATAAAAATTCTAAAATAAAGAAGTTACGGCTTAACGAATGCTCGCTTCTTCAATTGTTATAGCGGAATTTTTTTATCATTTTTCATCTTTCAGATGAGCTCCCCAAATCATATTCGCAATCCTATTGTTTGTTTCAACTTTATCAGATTGAGGATTATAATCATGAGAGAACTGGATAGCATTGTCTTATAGAAATATCTCTCAAGGTATCCAAGCCTATTTTGCGACGCTGTTCGTAAAGGGTATAAGGGTAAATCCATTGAGCCCCCCATCTTTACGCTTCATAACGGAGTAAGCCTTGCACCATCACACAGTTTGTCAGCTTGTGGGTGTTGCTTACAGCTCTTGGTAATTGAGACGGTTCGTTTGAGGCATTTTTAATTCTTACTTAATAGTTTTTATCCATACGCCTCTTCCCACTTGTAACCTGCAAGAGATATAGTTTTGGTTGATTCAACATGGAACAAGTCTGAAATGAAAGAATCTTACGATATTCTGGATTCTCATTCAACATGTAAAATAATAAATTGTCTTTATAAATCAATGTTTTGCCTTATGATAGAGTTGGTGTAGCATTGAGATTTTAGAGGGAAAATATGCCTTTAAGACTCTATAACAGATACTAAGTCTTTAA
This sequence comes from Bartonella sp. AP21QHHD, assembly GCF_042196205.1. NCBI lineage: Bacteria > Pseudomonadati > Pseudomonadota > Alphaproteobacteria > Hyphomicrobiales > Bartonellaceae > Bartonella > Bartonella sp. AP21QHHD. The sequence goes on from NZ_JBHIPT010000112.1 coordinate 46,671, forward strand.
TAGCAGGTATATTAAATGTACATCATTTAAAATAAATAGAGCGTCCATAGCGAAAAGGGGGCCACTCTTTAAATACAGATAAATACTTATTCTGTTGTGCTGTAAAACGCTATTGTTTGCGGGTGTGGTGATATAAGACATAAAACTTTATACATGGGGTGTTTTGATAAGAGAGTGTGATGAATATTCAAGGGAGGGCTTGTTTATATAATTTTGTGAAAGGAACCATATGAAATGGGAAGCTGAGAAGGAGCTATTTTTGAAAAGGCGGATCGTTTATCAATTGGTTTGAGGAGGGGGGCATCCTTTTGGGGTGTGGGGAGAAAGACAAGAATAGGGTGTGTAGCACTTTATAGCTATGCTTTAAAGCGTTTTAATTTTGATCACAAATTAAGTTTAAAATCGCTTTCTGCTTGACAGATGTGAGGACTCTAAAACTTTTTAAAAGCAAATATTCCTCTTTGCTCGAGGCGATTTCATCATAATGGTACGGGGCGTTGTCTTTTTTGATGATATCAGTGTAAAAAAAAGGCAAGTGGAACATTCAAAATATCGGAAATTTCCTTTAAACGTTCTGCGCTCACGCGATTTAAGCCTTTTTCATACTTTTGGATTTGTTGAAAAGTGACACCTAAATGATGCCCTAATGTTTTTTGAGACATTTTTAGCACTTTTCGCCTAAAGCGAATTTTTTTGCCTACAAAAAGATCAATATTAAGATTTTGAGCTTGCATTTTCCCCCTCCAGGTGCGAGCGCCCTCGCATTGGTATTCCGAGAGCTTGAAAACACTGAACCCTAGTCAGCATTTTGCTTTTAGTGCTTGGAGCACCTGGACATAGCAAAATCTCCCAGAATTCCGAGATACCCACATAGTGGGTTTATTTTTACGCTAGGGTTTCGGGTTTTCAAGACCCCTTTTGATCGTTGCGTATGCGATCAAAACATTTTTCGATTCATAAAGTAATTTTAGGAGATTGGCAATAAAAATAGTTTTTCTTGAGACGGATAGATTTTTTTAAATAGGAGGTTGTTTGCCTTTCAAAGTTTTAAGGTTTGCTTACTCAACTCATGATATCAGATATGCATTTTACGAAGGTAAAACTTGGTTTTTAAGCTCAAGGCACCGCTTACGGTATTGCTCTTAACCAATAACCAAAATGGCTTGTTTTGATGCGTCTGAGATATCATGATGATAGGGGAAAGCTTTTATGAGTAAAGAGCCCTCATGCAAAATAAACTCAAAACATTATAGATCTTATTGTTGTACATTTACATGTTTGTTTTAGAAGATATTTCTCAATGTTAGCGCCTATTTTACAATGATGCTTCGTAAAGTATGTAGCGTAAAAGCCTCTATGAATGGGATAAAAGCTATATTGCTATCTTTACTGAAAAAAAGATGCTCGGACGGCACATACTCTCTGCCAGTTCAAAATATTACGACAGTTTTTGCCTTGAAAGGGAGCATAAGAGCTATTTTTTCTTTCTTCACGTGTTTTTATCTGTACGCTCTCTGCTTATAATGTGTAAGCGAAAAGGTTTTGATTGATTCAATATAAACAAATTTGAAATAAGAAAATATATTGGGCTTTCTCATGATGCATGTTTTTAAGAGGGGGATACGTTTATTTTCTCAGTGAAGAATTTGAGTATTTTAGATAAAAAACTCTATCAACGTCGTTGTTGTTAGAATTAAAATTTTTATGAGAAAAATGAGCATTGGGGAATGATAAGCTTTTGCTATCAAGCATTTTAGAATTTTGCACAACTTAATGATAACTTAGTTATTTTATCATTTCTTATGATCTCTATAGACGATAAAAAGTTGGGATATGGTTTGAGAAAGCAGATGACACAAGTATTATCTTTCGGTAAGTAGTTTTGAAGTAAAAGACAGCTTTAAATGACAAATAGAGATAGGTGCTCCATGAATGAACTTACCCATATTGAGACTATTATAGCGCATTATGATGCTGTTTTTTGTGATGTGTGGGGTGTTGTGCATAACGGTGTACATGCATTTGAACCAGCGTTGAAGGCGTTGTATAAAATCCGACAAATGGGAAAAACTGTCATTTTATTAACTAATTCTCCTCGGCTACGGGAAGATGTTGCTGCTCAATTACAAAGCATGAATGTTCATAGCGACTATTATGATGCCATTATCACTTCAGGGGATGTAACGCGCGATCTCATTCAGACTGCTCCACGTAAAGTTTTTTTCATTGGTTCACAACGTGATTTGGTGCTGTTTGAAGGGTTAGAGTGTGAATTTGTTGAAGAATGGGAGGCTTCTGTTGTCGTCTGTAGCGGTTTTCTTGAAGATTTTGACGAAGAACCCTCTGCTTATGAGGAGATGTTTCGTCGCATGCGGTCGCGGAATTTACCTTTTATTTGTGCGAACCCAGATGTGATTGTCCATTATGGAAATAAAGAATTTTGGTGCGCTGGTGCATTGGCTCGTCTTTATCAACAATTAGGGGGGGAAGTGCGCATTGCTGGAAAACCTCACGCGCCTATTTATGAATGTGCCTTTGAAAAACTTCAAAAAATACGGGGAACAGTAGAAAAAAGTCAAGTTTTAGCTATTGGTGATGGTCTTTTAACGGATATTAAGGGGGCGGCTCACTTTGGTCTTGATGCCCTTTATATTATGGGGGGGATTCATCATTATGATTATACGCAAAAGGGTGTGGTTGATAAGCAAGCTTTGCATTCTTTTCTTGAACATCATGGTTATAAACCACAAGCAATCATGTGGGCACTTCAGTAATGACTAAATTTTTGCGTCTTCAGGGAATTCATATATTTCCCTCGGCTTGGCGGGGAGCAGTGTTGGCACTTGGAAATTTTGATGGTGTTCATTGTGGGCATCAGGTGGTGTTGCAAAAAGCACTTGATTTCGCGCGTATAAAAAAGAAACCAGCTGTTGTTTTAACTTTTGAACCCCATCCAAGAAGTTTTTTTCAACATTCAGCTCCTGTCTATCGTTTGACAGAGGCAGCTGAAAAAGCTGAAATTTTTAAAACCCTTGGTTTTGACGGCGTGATTGAACAGCCCTTTGATGCACAGTTTGCCGCTCTTTCAGCGGACGAATTTATTAAGTCGTTTTTAAAGGAAGTTTTTGATGTTTCAGTTGTGGTGACAGGCGAAAATTTTCAATTTGGTCATCAGAAAAGTGGAAATGTACATCTTCTTTGCCAAAGGGGAGAGAAATATGGATTTGAGGTTGTGCAAGTTCCTTGCGTTGCTCGTCCTCAAGAGTCACAATCTTTGATCATTTCCTCGAGTTTTATTCGGCAACTTCTCTTACAAGGGGAAGTGGACAAAGCAGCCCATTTGTTAGGGTATCACTATCGGATACGCTCCAATATTATTCAAGGTGAAAAACTTGGACGTCTTTTGGGATTTCCTACCGCTAATCAAATGTTGCCTCCCCAAGTTCGTTTGGCTCATGGTGTTTATGCGGTACGTTTGCGTCGTGCGAACGGTGTTTTGTATGATGGTGTTGCAAGCTTTGGTTGTCGTCCAACGGTTGTTAAGGATGGGGCGCCCCTTTTGGAAACCTATTTGTTTGACTTTAACGACGACCTTTATGGGGAAAGCTGTACCGTTTCTTTTTTCCAGTTTTTGCGAGGACAAGAAAAATTTGATGGACTTGAACCTTTGATTGCGCAAATGCATCGTGATGAAAAGAAAGCAAAAGAAATTTTAAAGACAGTACAACCATTATCAAAGTTGGATAGGCTGCTTACTTTTAAAAATATGTCCTAAACTGATCTGAAAAAGAGAGAAGAGCCGTAAAAATAGCACTTAAAGTGATTATAATCACAAAGATATATTCCAAAACATCGTGGAATATATGTTTTTTCCGTTGTTGAGAGGGAGAATCGAATATCTGAAGATCTGATTTTGGCATCATTTTTTTCAAAGTTAACTTTATGGTTTTTGTTGTCATTCAAAACTTTACTGCTTGTTTCTTTCTGATCCGTTAAAACTCATCATAAAAGATGCAGTAAAGAATAAGCACCCAGCCTATTTAGCAATAATAGACGTGAAGAGGGAGAAAGGCTGTTTTTAAAATTTCTTGCGATTTTAAGCTTATAGTTTGATAAAATTTAATTGATGACTTTTTTTATTTTAAAAGTTTATTGTTTCTTCTTTCTAATTTGTTTTATTATATCATTTATGCCGTATCATCGTTTATGATGAGAGTTGGTTTGTGTAACCTTACGCATGTGATATTTTGTATTATGTGATGAATATTTTTAAAAAAGGTTTGTTTGTCAAGTCTCGTGAAGAAGATCAGTGGTTAGCAGCAGTTTTCGTGCTAACCAATCACGTAAAAGAGAATGAAGCTGCTGGAAGATGCTTTAACTCTCCTTTCTCTTGTATATTGTGATGGGGAATGCATATTAAGGAGACTGCGAGTGATTGCAGATAAAAAGAAATCATTGCGAGAAGCAGGTGTATTTGTTTCAAAATTTCTAATGCTTTTGATGGATAAAGGCACAATTTTGTTGTCGTAATACGTCAATCTTTTAGATTCTCAAGCTAAGAAATATCCATATATTTCCTTTGTCCTTCACAAATGTAAAGCCTATAATGCAAAGAAAAGGCAGTCTTGTAAGGATATGAAAACGCAAAGCCAATAATGTTTTGTTGTTTTTTGATAGAAGTATTGGATAAAAGTTAGAACATCTTTCCAATCTATGTTCGGTCTATTCATGACTTTATGGTGTTGTTTTTCTCATAAAACTTTTTCTTTAGTGTTCCTCAATGCGAGCAGTATGTTTGAGATAAAGATTAAGGCGCTTTAATGCTCTCTCTACTGTTACAGCTTTTGTATGCTAGATGAGGAGAGCCCTATTGCATTATCCATTTGCGTATTCTCTGAAATCAATCTGCAGCCTTATTGGGGAAAATATGAAGTTATCAAGGGAAAAATCAGTCCAGATGACTGTCTTTTTTAAATTCGGCTTTGCTACTTTCAAAAGCGTCCAGAGCAATATCTCTTAAATCATGAAAATAACAGTTTCAGGCTTTTGTTGTTCTTTGAATAGGATATCAGATCTCACAGGTAAAATAAAATGCTGGAATATCCTTGTTTTGCTAATTTATGCACTTCTTTTAAAGAAATATCTCTCAACGCTTCTCATATTTATTTTCATGATGGCTCTCATGAATGGTATCATGCATGTTTCGTTGAGCGCTATCGTCTTTATGCCTAATAAAAGAGCAATCCGACACCATCAGTTATATTGACAAGCTTTCAGTTTTGTACAGCTTTCGCTATTTGAGAGCGTTTATGAGAGTTTTTTCTTAACTCGTTTTATTTCACATGAACACTTCCTGCTTGTGACATGTAAGAAACACGCTTTTGATTAATTCACTATAAATAGATTTAAAATGAGAAAATCTTACGGTATTAGGATTTCTCACTCAACGTGCAAAATAATTAATTGTTATAAATCAATATATTATAATTAATTATAGATTATGGCTTACGGCTTTTTTTATAAAATACTCTGCATGCCTTTTATCCGGAATATGGGGTTTTCTTAGTGGTTTTACTGTCGTTTTAAGTGTCTGTGGCGTACGAATGAGCTCGTATTGGTAAAGGGAGAGAAAAAGAAGGTGGAGCAGCGATAAAAGGTGGGGTAAAAATAAATTTTCTTGATCATCATATGAATTTTCATGCATTTTTATGGCTTCGGGTGTGCATGCTTGTTGTATATTGAGGAGCAAAGCTTGCTCGTAGAGTTTTATGAAATGTGAAGCCTGAGTGGAAAGGTGCAAGACAAAGATTATTGACAGATTGTTTTTTACAAATCGATGTGTATTTAAGAATCTTCGTCTTTTAAGGTGCGGAGGAAGTGTGCGAACCCTCTGTTTAAAGACGCGCTAAACGATAAAGATGCAGCGAGCGTGCTCCGTGATGACAATAGGCAAGAAGAGGCAGAGAGGCTGTTTTTAAAATTGTTTGCATGGCTTCAACAGCTGACTTTTCTATAGTTGGAGGAGAAATGGGAATGTGATAGGCTTTTATGCCATATTCATTTGCGACCGTTTTAATGCTAGAAAAGTCAGGTTGATGGAGCTCTTCGTGATCGGGGCGGTTACAGATAATTGTTTTAAAACCAGCTTGTGCCAATGTTTTGATATTTTCTATGCTAATTTGGGCGCTGATAAAAATATCAGGTTCAATTTGTTGTAAATTCATTTTTATTTATTCCCAATTGCACGATCTTCACGATACCCTCTGGTCTAGTATATAGAAAGAACATAATGAAGGTAAGTTTTTCAGTGGCATCTTAACAAAAATATTCTTTTTGTCGAGAAGATCTATTTGGGAAAAATGAGCTGTAAGATGCAAAATATCTCATTCCGCAACATGTTCGTTATGCGATTTATAAAAGACGGATGTTTGGTCTTTATGGATAATCTATAGTGTTTACTCAGCATAGACATTTCATTGTGTTGCTTGTTTACGCGCTTGCTAGAGGTATCCTTACTTTTCTTAAGCCCATTTTACTCTGTCGAGAGTCAAAGAGTATAAAATTCATGGATCACCACCCTTTTTACACTTATGAAGAAGGAAGTCGGCACCATTATTATATTTGCTAACCCCCAATATTGTAATAGTTCTTGGTACTTGAGATTCTGCATAAGAAGCATTTTAAATCCTTTCTTGTACAGTTTTTACTCACACGCCAGCCTTGCTTGTATGTACAAGAGATATGATTTTGATTAATTTAATATAAGAGGCATGAAATGAGAGAATCTTCCTGATTTCAGCTCTCTCATTCAACGTACAAAACAATGAATGCTTCTTATAGTTTGTTGTATATTCAGAGTGGAGCTTGTTTGTAGAGTTGCATTAAGTGGATTGCATGAAGGGAGAAGCCCAAAAGGCAGGCGCAAAATAAGAAGCTGGATCATTTACAGAGCATTGTTTACAGATCGACATGGATTTAAGAATCTTCGTTTTAGGGTGGAGGAAGAAGAGCATGCCTCTTTTAAATTTATTTTGTTATTTTCAAGAACATCATCTTCATAATGTTTTGCTCATGCTAAAAGAATATTATAAAGACAAAATTGCGGACTATTGTTATTTATCCTAAAAATGGGAAAAATGGTTATTTTGCACGTATTGGATGCTTGTTTCTTTTATTACTTTCTGTATAATCGTAAAAACGATAATGCTGAAAGGCGTAATAAATGATCATTGGACTTTTGAATCAAAAGGGAGGTGTCGGAAAAACGACGTTGAGTGTTAATCTTGCGGCCAGTTTTGCGCGTACCGGTGCACGGGTATTGCTTATTGATGTTGATCCACAGGGGAGCGCATTGGATTGGGCTGCTGCGCGTGAAGATGCACCTTTGTTTTCGGTTATTGGTTTACCGCGTGCAACGGTTCACAAAGAGATTACACAGATTGGTCATGGTTATGATCATATTATTATCGATGGTCCTCCGCGTGTAACTGATCTTGCTCGTAGTGCTCTTATGGCTTCGGATTTGGTGCTTATACCTGTTTTGCCTAGTCCCTATGATATTTGGGCAGCGGATGGAATTGTAAAGCTGATTGACGAAGCACGTGTTTATAAAGAAAATCTCAAATCTGCTTTTGTTATTAATCGTAAAATCGTCAATACAGCGATAGGGCGTGATGTGAACGAAGCTCTTGGCATATACCCCGTGCATGTTCTTTCTTCTAGCGTTGCGCAGCGCGTGATTTTTGCAGAAGCAGCAGCACAGGGGAAGGCGGTTTATGAAGTTGATAAGCAAGGACCAGCAGCAGCAGAGATTGAAGCGGTTGCAGCGGAAATCAAGGAGTTAGCGCGATGAATAAAAAAATTAAAATCGGCACAAAACCAACGAATAAATCAATTCCTTTAACAGCGGATGCATGGGTAGGAAGCCACAAAGGGAGCATAAGTGGAGGGATGAAGCGCCTCACGATTGATATACCAGAAAGTTTGCATCGGTTGATTAAGGTCAGTTGTGCAAGTCGTGGAACTAAAATAGCTGATGAGGTCCGCGAATTGCTTTCACAAAAATACGGAAAAGTGTAAAAAATGATACGATAATTTCGTTGGTTTGAGTGCTTTTTCTAGAGATGATATCGATTGTTTTTATACGAAGTTAATAATAAAAGCGCTCTTCTTTTTTCACGATAGTTGCTTCATTTAAGTTGTTTTTCATAAGGTTCTGTATCATCGCATGAAAGAGCTATGAGTTTGCGAAAAATTCTCCATTTCAAATTTTTCCCTATAAATGTGATAATCATCATACTACTTGTCATCTTATATCTCTAGATGAATAGATAAGTTTATTCTTCCATAAAAATTATCTTGATAATGATTTTAAACATCAGGTTATTTTTGTTTATTTTACTTAATACATAGGTAAATAATATAATTAAGAGTAGCGTTGATTATTTTTTTCTGTTATGCAGCAATCCATTTTATTAAATTATATTCATGTTTATAAAGGGGGGATAAAAATAAGTAAAATTTACTGATATTGACGCGCTATAAGTTATTCCTAATAAACAAAAGAAGTCATTGAGTATACTATAGACAATATTTCTTACATTTATATGATTTTATAGTCTTAAATAGTTAATGCCAGTCGTAATGATATGCAAGACAATAGGCTTTTTTCTTTAATTGGAATGTATAAGATTGCTTGTTTAGCATTTCTATTGGCTTTTAAAAAGTGCAGGGGGGACTTAAAGCTTTCTTTCTTTTCCGGTGGTTTAGAAATGATAAGAGTGCAATTAGTTGACTAAAAGCTGTATTCTTTCGTTTGCAGAGAATTTGCAATGGGTATAGGCATAACGAATTTTGGGTAAGATATTCGTACTGTTTCTCGTTACCAAGAGGTTCTTGAAGGAAAAGAAATGATTAAAAAGCTTTTTGAGAATGTCAAGATATCAGAATTTTTACTGAAGTTTTAACACTTCAAATACAAAGAGCTGCCGTGCAGATAATGTTACAAATGCAAGTCTGATAAATGAAAGAGGCTCTTATGATTTAACATGTTTGCGTTGGAAGTGTACGTATTTGCAAAGGAAAATTAGACGCAAGGTCACAATATAGGAGGGGATGTGAACCCAAAGATATTGTTAATAAAATATAAAACAAAGAGAGGGGTTAAATCATGAACAAGATCATTATAACAGCGCTACTGCTTTGCGTGGGACTTGCTGTTACTGGTTGTGAAAAAACTTATAGTGTAACGGAATTTAAGAAAGATCCCAAATTACTCAATCAGTGGTTAGAGAAATGTTTTATTGCAGGAAGTTTTGATTCAAAAAATTGTAAAAACGCAGAACAAGCTGAATTAGAAACTCGTAAAAAATGGGGAATTTTTGGCTCTGGAAAGGACGACCAAGAAAAAACTGAAGATAAAAAGGAAGGGAATTAAATTATGAATAAAGTCATTATTACAGCATTGCTGCTTTGTACTGGACTTGCTGTTACTGGTTGTGAAAAAACTTATAGTGTAAAAGAATTTAAAACAAATGAAAAATTATACGAGGAATGGGCAAAGAAATGTGAGAACGATGATTCACCGCTCAAATCCTCTCAAAATTGTAAAAACCTTCGACAAGCATATGTAGAACTTTTTTTAAGGCCCTAAATTGTGTCCTAAACTTTGTAAATTTGAAAAAGGGGAATTTATTGATGAATAAAGCCATTATTACAGCATTGCTGGTTTGTACTGGACTTGTCGTTGCTGGTTGTGAAAAAACTTATAGCGTAGCGGAATTTAAGAAGGATCCCAAATTACTCGAGCAATGGGCAATGAAATGCATGATATCAGAGGATTTAGATTCTCAAAATTGTAAAAATGCAGATAAAGCGTATCGTGAAGTTCATGCCCGAGATTGGCCTGGTTCAAGCTTTGTACATGATGACGAGAAAAAAACTGAAGATAAAAAGGAAGGGAATTAAATCATGAATAAAGTTATTATTACAGCATTGCTGCTTTGTACTGGACTTGTCGTTGCTGGTTGCGAAAAAAACTACAGCGTAGCGGAATTTAAGAAAGATAAAATATTACTCGAAGAGTGGGCAAAAAAATGTGAAAAGCTGGATCAATCTTCTATAGAGAAATCTAAAAATTGCCAACATGCCAGACAAGCATATATGGAACTTATGTTTGGCATTAATTAAAAACATACAGTTCAATAAATAAGGAATTGTTTAGTTCTTGATTCTATTGCGTTTTTAGGCTCTCTCTAACTTTTAGAGAGTCTTTTTATGGCTTCAAGAATTAGTTGTTTACGATCAGTACTCTTTGTGTAAACGTATGCTATACTGTCATTTGTTCAGCCCAAAAGTGCTTTTAATTGTAGATAGTATTGCCTCCCAATGAGTTGTTACGTGTTACTGCTAATTTTTTAATGTTTTGGTTACATGTATTTAAAATATGAGATTAAATCTATCTTTGGGGTGTTTTTTTGCGTTTATCACAAATAAATGTTTCATCACACTAAGATCGTCTTTAAGTGTTGCGGCTAATTTCGGAAAAATTAGGAGGAAACATTTGTTTGGAAATTACGTTCTCTGTTTTAATAAAGAGAAAAACATTCTGAATAGAATTATTATCGTTTCATACTCAAATGTTTTTCTCAAACTATTTTTAAAAAATTTCTTTTGATTTGAGAATATTATAACATTAGTTAAGTTGTGAGACAGTTTTGCTAGGACGGTTTTGCTGGATGTGTGAGGAATTGAGCGCTCTCCACATCTTTTCATTTTTCTCCTCTCTTTTCTGAGTTTGCAAGGTTTTTCCTTGTTATTTTTTTATCTTAATTGTGTCGTGATATTATCATGTTGAGCGGTGGAGCGCATATAAAACTTTACGTATGAGGTGTTTTTTGTTCTCGAGTGTGTGATGAATGTTTTTCTGAATAACACTTTGATTTATAAAAATAATTTAATTATTTTATACTGAATAAGGATCTCGAATAACGTAAGCTTCTCTTATTCCAAATCTGTTCTCGGTTGAATTAATTAAAACCATCTTCTTGCATGGTACAAGCGGGGAGAGCCGTGTGGATAAAAACTGTTGAAGAAAGACGTAAAAATGCCTCTTATGAATTATCTCAAGTGCTAAAGGTTTGTTGGCAACATTTGGGGCTGGAAAAGTGTGTGATGCTGCTGGTTTATTCTCTCATAAGGGTAAAGATGGTGTTCAATAGATTATCATAAGCTTCATGAAATATTATTCTTTAGAATTGTGATATGCCCTGAAGGGGAAATTTACTCAATAAAGAGACAAATTATTTACAGATCATATCTGATAGAAAATTTCGTTTTTTAAGGTGGGAGTGAAGTTGAGATTCAAGATAGCGTGAAAAGACGGACACTGATGGTTAAAAATGCATACAAAAAGCAGAGTTTATACTCAAATAGTTGCAAGCGATGTTTGAAATTGGGTGTGTGGTTTATCTGTAGAATTAAAATTTTGCTTTGCTCTTATGTGAAATTAAGATGCTCATTTGCACAGATTATAAAAAGCCAAAAGAGTATGCTTAGTATATTTCTATTACGAGAACTAAAATAACAACAAAAGCATTGATGGTGATAATCAAGGTTGAATAAAGCATAGCGGCTTTTACGAGATCAGCCATAAAAACCTCTTTCTGTTCTTTTTGAGGTGATTTTATGAATAACAATATGTTACAATCTGTAATATATGCTGATACAACATATTCGGCAAGCTTAAAATCGTTCCTTTTTTTATAAAAGCTTAAGGAGTTGGAGTATTGTGAATCCTAAAAAAGAAAGCTTTAAAAGGACTATTGATTGATTTTGTAAGTTTTGTGTTGCTGGAAACTTTTTTTATCCTGTTATGCTATAAAGCACTGTCATTTATAACGGTAATATAAGACATATAAGTTTTCTTGGAACGTTTAAGTATTTTTTAGTGTACGATGAATATTCGTAGGTTTATTTGTTGAGTCTTTCGTTTAAGTGAAGCAGATGAGGGGAAAGTCAGGAGAAGATCGTTTGACAAAAATTCGGACTGCGTACAGAGCCGATTGAGTTAAGATCTTAGTCCTTTAAGGTGAGCGGCGGAAGATAAAAATGTTTTCTGATCGTTTATCTCATAGCAAGATTGGTTAATGCTGCTTTAATGGGGCATGTTTTGCACAAAAGTAAAGAACGCTCCAAACGAAATATACTTATGTTGTATATTAGTATATTTGTATTGCATATTTATGTACTTTTTTTAGAGAAATATCTCTCAACGCACACGAAAGACATTTTACGATGACACTCGTAAATAGTATAACGGTAAATGTGAATAGTATAACAGTAAAGCTCTCGTGAAATAATATAAACTTTGAATAATATAAAAATCTATAAAATGCTATCATCTTTATACTTATGAAAGAGCAAGTCACAATCATCGTACGCTTGCTTCCAATGTTTATTATAGTTCTTGGCATTTGCTAAGGTTCATAAGAGGACTTTTTCTTTCAGCGTATTTTATCAACACATCAGGGCGTTGTTTGTGATGTGCAAGCAAGTGATTTTAATTTATTCAACATGGAATAGATTTGAAATGTGATGATTATGAAAGAGAAGAGCCGCATTTAAAAGGTTGAAAACGAGAGAAAGATCGTAAACAAAAATTGTACCTTGATTATAAAATGATTGTTTCTCTGTTTTTATACTAGTAGCGCAGGTAAAGTCGCGATATTAAGAGCAAACTGTGCTATGGAATGAAATAATCTGTAAGAAGATGCTGTGAAAATTCTGAAAATATCAATGGGGGGAGCGTTAAGCATTATACATTGGATAATATTTTGATTTATAATGATAATCTATCGTTATTCAACTTGAATTAGAGCCCTGAATACTGGAAATTTTTTCATTCCAAATCTGTTTCGTGGTGAATTAACTAAAACAATGTCTTTTGCAGTTACAAGCAGGGAGCTCCTATGCGCAGAGAAATTGTACAAGAAAGGCATGCTTTTATGAACCGTCTCAAGTGTCAAGGGTATCAGAACATAAGAGGGTAGCAAAATATATGATGGTGCTGGCTTGCTTCTTTTATTAAGCGTAAAGATGGAAAATGCTCAATGGATTTTATACATGTCATGGGAGATTTATCATTATACCATTCATGCATTCATGGGCCGCGGCGCGAAATAGGCTTGGGTGCACTTAAGAGATGTTTCTTTAAAACAAGCGCGTGAATATGCGATTGAAGACGTATCGAACTGATTGGCTAAGAAACTCTTGAAAAGGTTCAAAAAATCTTATATAGTTGTTCATTGCAAAGAAAAGCGAATGATAATTTAAAAAAGGAAGATTGATGGCTGTTTAGCTATTTTAAGATGTCTTTTTATATTGCTGTGTGGCTGATCTGTTCAAAAGAGCATTCTTTTTGTGTTTTATGCGAAATACTGCATGTGTGCAGAAAGAGCATGGGAGAGGGGGTATCCTTTTGAATGGGTGCGAACTGGTCTTGTCTGGTGCCATCTTATGGGGCGCCAGAAGGTATACAGGTTTTAGTGCAGAGAGAGCCATAAGGTTATGGAGGGTAAAATGCTGCTATCGGTAAAATGCTGAAATTTTTAATGGGCTTAAGTCTTTAATATGCTGCAAGATAGGCTGCGGTTTTTTGTCGGCAGGTAGTTTTTGTGGCTGAAGTTCTCGTGAAAGCATTGTTATTTTCTGTTGAAGATGAGCTCGTGATAAAATCGGCAAGGCGAAATAGACAGAGCAAATATGGAAGTTTCGATATTGCTGTAAGGTTTAAGTTTATAGCGTTTTTATGGATTAGTATAGCCGCAATGATGGTTTTGGAGCAAAGCAAGAAAAATATTTGAGAGAACGCGTTGAAAGTTGAAGTGGTATACGCTTTGAAGGATTGTCGTGCTGTTGTTTGAGCAATGTTTGCACTACGAGCTTGGTTGAGTGTATCAGCATTGAAGAGAACCTGTTTAGTCTCCCTCATTTGAAAGTAAGATTGAACAATAGTGTTGAAGGGGAAGTAAAAATGTCTGTAGTGCAATATGGTGATGATAGTTTTGCGGCAAAAGCAAAAGTTCTTGATAACAACCTTATTGATCGTGATTGGGCGATGACAAAATTTGTTGCTGCTGTTAAAGGATTAGCTCAAGTTGTTGATTATGAAAGCAATATGCTAGAGAGTAGTGGTGTTCCAGATTACGAAGAAATAAATTTGCGTAAAATACGTGGTTTGCGTGATCTTAATAAATCCATGAGTGATGTGAAGCGCTATATGAATCAAGATATTGAGCATGAGGTTGAAAGTTTGTTGTCTGATTTACAAGAAAAATTACAGCGTAATAGTGAATTACTTCAAACACATTTAAATGCAGTTAATGATCTTTCTAGAGCTATACAACTATCTGGACGTGCAAAAGAAATAGAGGAATGATCAAATCTGCTTAATACGGGCTGTTCTAAGTCATGACAATGATTAGGTAGGGCAGTTGATTTGGATAAATAGTGCGTTTAGTGAGTAGACGTGTTTTAAGTGCATTTTGGTATTTAAATTATTATCCTGATGTACTGTAAAACGCTGTTCTTAAAACAATGTCTTTTAAGGTGTCGTGATGTGAACCGCATGCGGTGAGAAGCTGGCTAGAAGAGAATTCAGAGAAGGCGGATTATTTACAGAGCATTGTTTGCAGACTGAGTTAATAGGGAGAGCTTCACTTTTTAGTTTAGGGAAGGCGATTAAGAGAATATTTAGACCAGCCTGTGATGCCTTAAAAACAGCTTCCTTGGGGGTGTGGTAATGTAAGGTTTATATATTGAGTCTTTTGCTTGCATTTAGCAGATCTGGCGGCGACTTACTCTTCCGTGCCTTAAGGCAAAGTACTATCAGCGCTGGAGTGTTTCACGGCCGAGTTCGGGATGGGATCGGGTGCGTTCACTCCGCCATAACTATCAAGTCAGCAAAAAGCATGAATGATGAAGAGTATGTGATGAATATTGCCTATAAGCTTCATGGAATATTGTCCTTTAAAGTGTGGTGATATGACGCGGTTCGTTGTTTAAATCTATATGCTTGAGATAAAAATTAAAGCGGTTTATTATTTCCTTCTGCTGTTTTTAGTTTTTGTATGTCAGATTGGAGAGAGCATCCAGATCTGAGTGGATATAGTGCGTATATCTTTGTTGGCGTAATATTTGAAATGGGGAGGCAATCTCATTGGGAAAGAATAAAGGGGTAGAAATCAGCTTCCCTCTGTACCGCCGTTCTTTAATTTAGCTTTATGTCTTTCAAAAGTATCTAAAGCACTATCTGTTAAATAATGAAGATTCCGCATTGTTTCACGCTTTTTTTATTGTGTTTTTTACTGCGGGCATGTCCTTCATGCACGACAAAATACTCAAAATAGAATGGATTTGTTATTCCTAATTCACGTCCTTGTTTTAAAGAGATATCTAAGCTCTCAAGTCTATTTCGTGATGGTGTTTGTGGGGCGCAACGACATCTTTGATGCAACGGTGCTTGTGAATGGTATAATAAGAAAGTTCCCATGGAAATAATATAAAATCTATAGGGTGCGACCATCTTTATGCTTAATAAAAGAGCAAGTTGATATTGTTATATTTTTCAACACTGTCATATTCTTTGTTTGATCCCAATGTTGCTCCAGCCCTTGGCACTTGAGATAGTTCATTAGAGGCATTTTTAATCCTTTCTTAATAGTTTTTTATCCCTATGGCTCTTCCCCCTTGTCACTTGTAAGAGATATGGTTTTGGTTGATTCAACATGGAACAGGTCTAAAATGAAAGAATCTGACGATATTCTGGATTCTCATTTAACATGGAAAACAATTAATTGTCTTTATAAATCAATATCTTGTCTTATAATGGAGCTGCTGTAGCATTGAGATTTTAGAGGAAAAACATGCCTTTAAGAATTTAAACCAGATGCTAGTCTTTATAGCAGGTATATTAAATGTACATCATCTAAAATAAATGGAGCGTCCACAGCGAAGAAGGGGCTGATTTTTTTTTAAAATCCGCATGAATGCTTATTCTGTTGTGCTGTAAAAACATCATCGCTTGAGGTGTGGTGATAATATAAGACATAAAATTTTATGCATGGGGTATTTTGATGAGAGAATGTTATGGTATTCAGTTTTTTATTCAATATGCAAAAGAAATATTATAAGTCAAAATCTTCTTTGATGTGATAATGATTGTTGAGAATTTAAAAAAATATATAAATTTAAATAAAAAAGCAGCACTTTGTGCTGCCTTTTTTATTTAAGTTAAAATTAACTTCTGCTTTAGAAGCGATAACGTATTCCGCCAGACAAATTGGTGCCAGATACACCGGCTTTTTGCAGTTTTTGCCGATAGCTGATATCGGCGTTTAGTACGATATTTTGAGAAAGATATGCATTCATCCCCACGCCTCCCTCAACTGAAGAGCCGGTAGGATCAACATGAAAGGTATCAGCAATTTTTATTGTTTTACCATCGCCAAAAGTTCTGATAACATTCATTTTACCATAGAAGGAAACAGCTTTGTTTTCTTCAACAGCCATTATTGTTTTTGTTAAACGTCCACCAAAACGGATCAACCATTGATGTGGATTGCCCATGTCTACTTTTAAGCCATTGGTATCTGAGAAAATATCAAACATGAGATTTTGATAAATGAATTGAGCTTGTGGTTCAAAGACAAGCCCTTTTGTATCGGTTGCTAATTTCTGACCAATGGTTGCAGATATATTAAGCATCTCGGTACCATCCAATTTTGCGGCATTCCCAACAAGAGCTGTGGTAATATTTCCTTTTAAGGTTCCGTAAGAAAGAAGAGCGTTGACATATATACCATTGCTATGCTGGATGCCGCTATAAGCGGTAAGTGACCATTTATCAAGCGTTGTCTTTTCAGAATCTTGCATCTCTTTTGGCGTAAAGGCAAGCTTTCCGTACGTTCCTAAAAGACCAAAATGTGCGCTTATGTCTTTGCTTTCTAAGGCGGCTAATATGCTCCCTAATTGTAAGGCAGTATAGTTTACATCAGCACCATAACCATAGTGCAGTGGATCGCGGTTGGAAGATAGGGTGACCTTCTCGCCGTAGGAAGAGAAAAAGATACCATTCTTTTTATTGTCTTTTGCCCCAAATACTGTTGTTTGCATATTGTCTAACAACGTGTTTTGATTGTTTACATCAGTAAATCCAGCAGAAAATAAAGTATTAGATATAGTTAAATAGTTCGCTACCTGTGGTAAAAGGGCTCGAACTTTTTTATCCTTATCAATGTAGGCATTTTGTAAGCGGAAATCCCAGAAATCACTATTCTTCTTGCCAAAAAGATTTTGGCTCTCATGAGATGTTCCAGGCTTATAGCCTGTGAGTACATATTTATAAGGTTGTTTCCCT
The DNA here is from genome assembly GCF_042196205.1 of Bartonella sp. AP21QHHD. Classification (NCBI taxonomy): domain Bacteria; kingdom Pseudomonadati; phylum Pseudomonadota; class Alphaproteobacteria; order Hyphomicrobiales; family Bartonellaceae; genus Bartonella; species Bartonella sp. AP21QHHD. The sequence continues at coordinate 64,087 of NZ_JBHIPT010000112.1, forward strand.
ATTGTCATATAGTTTCCTGCTAACGTGAAGGAATTTTCATTCGCTTGTCCGGAAACTTGAATGATTGAAATCCCATGTGTCCCTAAAGGAAGTGACGCCATGCGTTCTTCCCAAACAGCAGAGCTATCGGTTTGGAGATTGATGTGAACAACAGTACTTCCTGAGACATCACCATTAATCACAATGTGATCAGTTTGTTGTTCCGTGATAGGAGAATGTTTATCCCATTGAGTGTTTACATAAATCTCTGCAAGACCCGCTGTACTATAAACCGCTGCTGTGTGAATTGTTTCGTCTTCTTGCGAAAGATTAGGTCCTATAAACAGAGTTTGATAATGTCCCTCAATAGGCTTGTCAAACATAATAGCACTGTTTGTAAGGTGCAATTCAGAAAGATTAGAGTATGATTTTTCATCAACACCAAACTGTCTATAGTCATTTAAAATATTATCATTATTTGTGGCATTTTTATTAGCCTTTACAAGCCATTTCGTCCTCTCTTTTAGATCAAAAACTGTTCTATTATCTTTAGAAGTTCTTACCCGACCTTCTAAAGAAGAGTGGTCTGCAACTAATGTAATGGTGTTTGTGGAGGCACTTTCGTTCTTGATATTTTTTAATAAAATATCGGCATGAACTTCTGAATTTTTAAGGTTGACTTCTCCGTTTACGCCTGTTCCATAAAGGTTGATACCGCTACCATGTTCAACGAAAAGCTTTGTATTCTCTAGGGTTACTTTATCAGCAATATTGGCTACATCTTGTTCTTGAACGGCATTGGTGTTCCTTTCAGCATTGTGTGTATATCGTTTTCTAGGAGCATTATACGGATTGTTGCGGAAAATAATACCGTCTGCTTCATAATTTCCCGTGACATGTACGCTTGAATCCTTAAGTTTGATTGTGCCCTCCATGTTTACCAAACCAGCTGTTTCTGCTGTTACAGTAATGCCTGTAGCATCAATTTCTCCACCATCTGATACGCTTAGTGCAACAAAACGCGCATCAACTGTTCCCCCTATCATATTGACTTTTGAATTATTTCCCTCTGCATGTACAGCAAAACTATTGTCTTGAATTTTTTTGTTATGTAGCGTTATGATCTCACCGTTTTTAGCTTCAACTCCAGCGCTTATATCCTCAATTTGTGTAGACTTTTCAGGTTGTTTTATTGGTGATATTTGTTTTTCAAACTCTGATTTTTCAGATATTTTTTGTGCAGATGAAGATTGCACTGGCGCTGGTTTTGCAGAGCTTGGTGGTACCAGTAATGCTGGTTTTCCAGTTTCTACTCTTAAAGATATTGGCTGTGCGAGTTCTGGTTCATTAGATGTTGGTATTTGCTCTGTTGTTGGTTTTGTAGGTTCCGTTCTTGTAGGTTCAGACTTTGTAAGTGCTGGTTGTAAATTCGGTGAAGGTTGTGTAGGTTCTGGCTGTGAAGACACAGCAGAATTCGATAGTGTTTTTTCGCTGGAAGAGTCTGCAGAAGAGGAGGGCGCCCCTGAACGTCTTCTAGATTTTGCTTCCATTCCTGTTGTTGAAGATTGTATAATAGGAGTGTTTTGTGTTGTAGGGTTAGATTGTACACCTTCTGTAACTTTAGTCTTTGGTGTTTGTGTACTTCCTTGACTAAGATCAGAGTTTTGTTTTGAAGAAGAAATTATATTTCCAGCTGAATTTCCTTCAAGTTGTGTTTTGGGAGGTAGAGTGCTTGTAGAAGTAGGCGTTGTAAGTTTACTTTCTGTAGAAATAGGGCTTACGCTCGTTCTTGTGGAGCTAGGTGCTGTAGGGGGAAGGAGGCCATTAGGGGTTGAAGATGGATATGATGGCATAACTTGTCCGATTCCATCATATAGATCTTTATACGGATCAAAAACTCCGGATAGATTTATTTGTGACTTGACACGAGCAGGTTGTAGAGAAGAAGAATCTATCGTTGTTGATGGATTTGTACTATGAATAGCATAAGACATACTGGTGAAAGAACAAAACAGAACTCCAGAAACTGTGTATAGTAAGAAGCTTTTTTTCATATGGATGTATTCCTAAAATATTTCTCCCCTCTCTCATAAAAAATAAAACTTTGGCCTCATTATGTCTCTTTTGTAAGAGACAAAACGAAACATAATGAGAGCGCGTTATATTTCAAGATAGGAATACAAGTATTTTTAAAAGTGATAGCGCATTCCAGCGGCAATATTTATTGCAGAGATGCCAGCTTTTTTGAATTTATGTTGATAGCTGATATCACTATGAAGCTCTATATTTTGCGATAAGTGCGCCTGAATACCAAAACCACCTTCAATTAAAGATTCCATAGCAGCAAGCGAAAAGTTTTCACTAAAAGTTTTGATCATGTTCAGTTTTCCGTAGAAGGAAAGGGCATGGCCTTTGTTTTGTGTCAAACGTCCACCAATACGGAGCAACCATTGATGAGGTTTGCTTATGTCTATTTTAGAGTTATCGTCATCTGAGAAAGAGCTCTTATCTGATAAAGAACCAAGCATGAGACGTTGATAAACAAGTTGTGCTTGCGGTTCTAGGATTACACCTTCAAAACTGGTTGACAGTTTTTGACCAACAGTTGCAGCGGCTCCTAATGTTTTACTATTCTTCACTTTTGAGGTATGTTTGATGAGAGCTGTAGCGTGATTTTCTTTGAAAATTCCATAAGAGAGAAATGCACTTGCATAGATGCCACTGTCATGCTGAATATTTCCATATGCGGTGAGTGACCATTTATCAAACATATTTTTTTGAAAGCTCTCCTTGTTTTTAGGAGTAAAAGATAATTTCCCATATGTTCCGAAAAGACCAAAGTTGCTGCTGATATTTTGATCTTTTAGCGCTATTAATGTTGCTCCTGCTTGCAATGCAGCATAGCGAATATCTGCTTGGATACCATCTTGTTTTGCTTGAACCTTGGAAGAAAAGGTGCTTTTATTGCCATAAGAGGATAAGAAAACGCCTCTTTCTGGATGATCTTTGGGCTCAAACATTGTTATTTGCATATTGTCTAACAAGATATTTTGATTGTTGACATCACTAAACCCGACAGCAAACATCGCGATAGGCATGACTAAAGAGCTTTCTTCTTGTGGTGTAAGAATTGTGCTTTTTGCTGTCCCATTAAGAGAAGTAGAAGTTGCAGTTGCTTTATCATCATCTGTAAGTTTAGAGGTGCTCTCTGTAGCCGCGGTAGCAGTATTTCCAACCTTTGGGAGCAAATTCATATGCGCTTTTTCGGATGGAAGAGTCGTTTTCGATGCTGAGGAAGTGGTGTTTGTTTGGGGATCAATATCAGATTGCGAATTTTCATTTATTTTAGGCTGTCTCATTCCATGATCTGTTCTTGTGAATGAAGTGTCCGTTGGAGGAGGGGATGTTTTTTCTTTTCTCTCCACGTTGGTTATTCCATCCGCGTTCAAAGTCTCTAATACTGCTTTGCGTAAAGTATTGGAAAGTTCCTTGTTTTGTCCTTGTAAAGCACTATCCACTTGTGCTGCTTTATGTAATATTTCTGCTTTATTTTGCAGTTTGTGCCAATCACGATTGTCTTGGCTCACCCATTCTTGGTGTGCAGCATTAACACGCTGTTGGTTATCAGCTTCAAGGATTGCTGCCGCCTTTACGGCATCGGAAACTGCTTTGTCGTAGCCACGTAATAAATTCCCTGCCTTTATCAACCGGCTTTGTCGTAAGTGATCAAGCTGTGCATTGGCCTTCATCATGTGTTGCATATCCAGATGATGATATTTAGCCATAATATTATCTACAGTATTATTCACATCTATAGTATTATCCACAGAGCTATAGAGTCCATTTGAGAATTGTTTATTGACAGATCTTAAATACTCTTCGAGCATCTTCCTAACAGACGAATTATCTTCCATCATGGCGCCAGAGGCGATCTTCTCAAGATTCTTTTCTGCTTGTGTTGGTGTGTTTATTAAATCAATGGCATGGCGATATTGTTCAGGTAATTTCATAATCTCTTCAATGGCATGGCGTTCCTGGGGGCTTAGACCAGAGGCGGTGCTGGTAGATGTGAAGTTAAAAGAAGAAAAAAATAAAGCACAAGCGGCTGTACATAACAAAAGATTCTTATGCATAGAGATGTTCCTTAAGATATTTTCTTTATTTTGCTAAAAATGAACCACTTTTTGACACATTACGGTTTTTTGTAATGTAGTTAAGCAGCACTGTTTTCATCTCAGCGCTGCTTATGCGTCAAAATAGAGAGCTAAGATTTCTAAAAGCGATAACGCATTCCTCCGGAAAAATTAATTCCAGAGAACCCAGCTTTTTGAAGTTTATGTTGGTAATTAACGTCAGCATGAAGTGCGATATTTTTAGAAAGCTGCGCGTTAATGCCAAGCCCACCTTCAAGGGAAGAGCCCATAGAATCGAGATGGAAAGATTCCATAACATCGATAGTGCGCTCCTCACCAAAAGCTTTGATGACATTCAATTTACCATAAAAAGAAAGAACACGATCTTTTTCAATAGGAAGCATTGTTTTTGTTAAACGCCCTCCAATACGGACCAACCATTGATAAGGGGGCTTTATATTAACTTGGAAGCCATCAATATCTGAAAGAGTGCCAAAGGCAATATGTTGATAAATAAGTTGTGCTTGTGGTTCAAAAGACAGCCCTTCAACACCAGTTGCTAGTTTTTGTCCAACGGTAGCTGATATATTTAATGTATCCGTATTGTTTAATTCTGTGGTGTTGCCGATAAGGGCTGTTGTAATATGTCCGTTTAAAATGCCGTAGGAGAAAAGTGCATTAATATAGAGACCATTGTCATGGTGGAGATTCCCATATACCGTAAAGGACCATTTATCCAGTATGCTTTTGTCAGAACCTTCCATGTCCTTTGGCGTAAAAGCGAGCTTTCCATATGTGCCTAAAAGACCAAGATTCGCGGTTATATTTTGATTTTCTAACGTTGTTAATGTCATGCCTGCTTGTATAGCAGCATAGTGAACATTAGCACCATAACCATATTCCAATGGACTACGGCTGGAAGATAACGTCATCTTGTTGCCATAAGTCGATAAAAATATCCCTTTTTGTTTATGACCTTCTAATCCAAAAACTGTTGAGTGCATATTATCTAACAGTGTATTTTGATTGTTTATATCAGCCAAGCCAGAGGAGAATATTGCATTATGCATAACCAAATAGCTTGCCATTTGAGGAACAAGAGCTTTGATTTTTCCTTCATCATCAAGAGTCGCATTTTGTAGACGGAAATCCCAAAACTCTTCACTTTCTTGCAAGAGACTTTGCTGTTTGTCAGCTCTCCCACGGCTGGATGTTGGTCCATAGCCATTTAATACATATTTATAGGGCAATCCACCCATTGTAGTGTAGCCATTTGCCAGCGTGAAGGCGGCTTCCTCTGCTTTTCCAGACACCTGAACAAGTGAGAGACCACGCGCATTCAAAGGAATTGAAACTTCATCATCATCGAATGGTTCTGCACGCTTTGAAAGATTGTTGAAATAGATCGTTGTGGTGCCTGAGACATTACCATGAACGAGAACACGGTCAGTTTTTTGTTGTTCTTTTATAAGACCATTACTCCATTCGGTATTAAAGTAAATCCTTGCGTTGCCCAATGCATTGTAAACCGTTGTTGCATCGAAGCTTCTGTTTTGCTCTGCTTTTGCAGCTTCAGCTGTTGGCTGTTTTCCCACATGCAAGGTTTGATATTGATTGTCTGCTAGTTTATGCGGCGCATTAAATATAATAGAGCTATTATTAAGGTTCAATACTGAGACAATAGACTGTGCACGTTGTTTAATATCAGTGAGCAAGTATCCTTTAGAGCTGTCAAATTCTTTGTCTACTTCAAATTGACTAATCTTTAGGGACCACTTGCTGTTATTGTTGAGAGTAAAAATCGTTGTATTTTGAGGTAAAGTCTTTGCTCGTCCTTCTATAATCGAATTGTCAGCGCTTAATATAAAAGTGCGAGGATCGATATCTTTTGAGTTTTCTGGGATTTTATTTTTTAATAATATATCAGAACGAATTTCTGAACTTTTAAGTTCTACCTCAGCAACAGATTTTGCATAATCTGGTCCTAGAATACCAATACCATTTTCAACAAGAAGTTTTGTGTTGGTAAGAATTGCTTTATTGATAACTTTTTCGCCCTCTTTTACTTGGGAACTTGGGATGTAATCAAAAAGGATACCACGACTTTTGTGATGTCCGGAAACATTTATGATTGAATCTTCAATATGGATGATGCCGTTTGAAATTTCTAAACCACGGGAATTTGATTTTCCTACAGTTTTTTTAGCATGAATACGTCCACTTGTTGTTGCGGTAAATAAATTTGAGTCTGAACGCATTGTTGAATTTGTAATGGTGATAAAGGCTTTGTCATCAGCAACCACTGTTGTATATGCGCTGCGGATAAAAACGTTATTAAAGTTTTTTTCTTCTCCTGCTTTATCCGCACGAGCCATAACCATTGTAGGAGCTGATGTATTTGCATAAGTTGAACCGAAATGAGAAAAAATCAAAGTTCCAGCAATTGTACATAACAAAAAATTTTTCTTATAA
>NZ_JBHIPT010000113.1:0-10122 GCF_042196205.1 Bartonella sp. AP21QHHD
AAGGCGCATAAAAGGCGCTGTGAAGAGCGTTTGAAGGCACTTTGCTTTTGGGAAGATTTGCTCCATGCCGGTATGGGTGTGCATGATGCGGCAAGTTTGAGTGCGGTGCAATTTGGTGTGAGCCGGATGTCGCTTTTTAATTGGCGGCAGATGGTGGAGGGGTATGAGCGCCCTGATTGGTTGGCAGCTTTAGCGCCTTGTTATGGTGAGGAGAATGTTTCGCAATTTGCGCCGTGTCATGAGGGGGCGTGGGAGGTTTTTTGTTCGGATTATTTGCGCCCCTCTAAACCTGCTTTTTCGGCGTGTTATCGGCGCATGGTTTCTGTTGCGCAGGAGCGGGGTTGGCTGCCCATTCCTTCAGAGCGGGCTTTGCGGCGTCGTTTTAAGGCGCAAATTTCCAAAGCGGTTGTGGTTTTAGCGCGTGAGGGAGAAGAAAAGGCAAAAAAGCTTTATCCAGCCCAACGGCGTGATCGCTCGAGCCTGCATGCACTGCAAGCAGTGAATATGGACGGGCATAAGCTGGATGTTTTTGTGAGCGTTCCTTGGACAGAGAAGCCTGTGCGGCTTTATCTGATTGCGATACAAGATCTTTATTCGGGCAAGATTTTATCGTGGCGCTTATCGGATGCTGAGACTTGGGAAATCGTTCGTTTGGTGATTGGGGACATGGTGGAAGCTTATGGCATACCGGAGCGTATGACCTTGGATAATGGGCGTGCCTTTACCAGCAAGTGGATTTCTGGAGGTGTGCAAAACCGTTTTCGTTTTAAGATTAAGCCGGATGATCCGCAAGGGCTTTTGACGAGTTTGGGTGTGCAATTGCAATGGACCACCCCTTATAGCGGACAGTCTAAACCGATTGAGCGGGCATGGCGTGATCTGGCAGAAGCGATTTCGAAACATCCCTTTTGTGCGGGGGCTTATACGGGCAATAAACCGGATGCCAAGCCTGAAGATTATGGCAAGCGCGCGATAGGATTTGAAGCGTTTAAAGCCCATGTTGGTGCGCAAATTTGTGCACACAATGCGCAAGCAGGGCGTAAGGCGGTTAATTGTGCGGGGCGCAGTTTTGATGAGACCTTTACTGAGAGCTTGCAAGCAGAGGGGACGATTATTCGGCAAGCAACGGCGGCACAACGGGCTTTATGGCTTTTAACCTCTGAGGCGTTGCGTGCGCAAAAGGGTACGGGGGAGATTCATTTTTATGGCAATCGTTATTGGGCGCGGGCGTTGAATGAGCATGCGGGGAAAAAAGTGATTGTACGCTTTGATCCGGATAATTTGCATCAAGATTTACGGGTTTATGATTTGAACAATCGGTTGCTTTGTCTGGCACCATGCCTTTGTGATGTAGGTTTTTATGACCAGCAGGCGGCGCGCTTGAATGGGCGTTTGCGTAAAGAATATGTGAAGGCTGTTAAAGCAGAAAAACAGTTGGCAGCAAAGCTTGCACCTGATCACTTGGCCGATGTTTATGGTCGCCTTGAGAAAAAGGATGAAGCGTTCAAATCGAAGCTTCCGATAAAGCCAAAGGTGAGCCGCTTGATGCCAAACAATGTGGGGAATTTAGCTTTGAAAGCAGACGATGATGAGGCTTTGGGGGAGGAAGAATTCAGTCAACACTTGCATAAAGCTTTGAGAAAGCTTTCCGCCTCTGATGAGGGGCGTGAGGTGATCAAGTTTCCCAAGCAATAGAATAAGGAAATAGGAAAAGAGAGGGGGGGTTATAAGAATTCTCAAAAGGAAGCTGGTTTTGTATCGCGTATCAGCTTGAAGCGTTAACAAAGAAAGGGGGGGAGGAATCTTAATCCTTTAAAAGTCTAATCAATACATGAAGTTTCTAGGTGTCTTTGCCTGATCGGGTAAGATGCGTGGAGTTAGCAAGTTCCCTGATGTGTGAGAAAGAGAGGGGATTTGCAAGGTTAGCCGTTTTAGTATCGCGTACGGCTTTTAAATGTTCATTCTAAAGACAAAAGATAAGGGGCGGGTGGGAGCCCTTCCCCTTATCAACAGTCTAAAATCAATACGAGAGGGGAATATACATGAAAAACGCGATAAATGCAACGGTCGATAAAAATCCTTGGGCGCGACCTAAAATCCAGCCTAATGGCACAGCACAAAACCGCAACAGTGATGACATTGCTTTATGGAATGAGCTTGTGGATGCGGTGAGAGCTTTGGGGCAAATGAATGATTGGTCGAAAGCAGAGGTGGCACGGCGCATAGGGATGCCGGATGGGACGTTTTCGCAATGGTATGCGGGCAGTTATGCGGGACAGTTGGGGAAGCAAAATGCAAAGGTTCAACAATGGGTTGAGACTTTAAAGGAAACGGCGGGGTTTTTGGAGAAGATCCCTGAAAAACCAGCCTTTCAGAGGAATCGAATTGCCAGTGAGATTATTGATACTTTAACACTGGCACAAAGTACGGGGGATATGGTGATGATTACGCTTGATGCGGGCAGTGGTAAGACCGAAACCTGCCGCCATTATCGCTCTACCCGCCCGCATGTTTATCTGGTGACAGCCAGCCCGCATACGCGCAGTGTTCACGGTATTTTGAATGATATGGCAGCAGAATTGGAAGTGGTGGAATATAATCCCACCCGCTTAACGCGTGCCATTGGCAAAAAGTTAGAGCGTGTTGGTGGCGGAACATTGTTGATTGTTGATGAGGCGCAAAATTTAACGGATGAAGCGATTAATCAGTTGCGCCACTTTGTTGATATCAATGGTACGGGGTTGGCTTTGGTTGGCAATGATGAGATCTCGGGGCGGTTGGTTCATCGTCAAAATGGTCCCTCTTATGCGCAAATTAAAAGCCGATTGGCGATGCATTTGAAACGGCGCAAGCCTTATAGTGAGGATATTGCGGCGCGCATTCATGATTGGGGGATTGAAGATGTTGGTGCGATAAAGTTTTTGACAGGGATAGGCTTAAAGGCTGGAGCTTTGCGGCAAATTGACAAAACCATGATGTTGGCACGCATGGCAGCGCTTGGAGATGGGTGTGAGGTGACTTTGAAACATGTCAAAGCGGCATGGAAAAACCGTGACGTGGAGGAATTGGCATGATCTCTTTATGCGACAAAGAATTATCCGATACGCTTGTTGGTCTTTATGACGATTATCAATGCGGTTTTGATATTGGAGAAAAGCTTCAATTGTGTGTTGATTTGGCGTTATTGCTTGAATTGGAGTTGAGTGTTCATCGTTTGGGGGAGGCGGATGCGGTTTTGGAAGCTGAAGTTGCAGAAGTTTTGGCTGAGTGTGAAGTCTCTGATGCGGATGAGAGCAATCGTGTGATTTATATGGATTTTGGAGGAAGCAAATGATGGAACGTAACCCCTATATGGTGAGAGAGTGCTTGATTGCTTTGCGCTCTGCCTTTTTACAGTATGAGGTGAATGGCATTTTTATGCATGGACAAGATGTTCGAGAATTGAATGAGTATTTGCGTCGTTTGGCAGGCTATAACCACGTTTTAGGTCATGAGCTTATGCGGTGTCGTTGGCAATTGAAAGCGGGATGTGCGCCTTCTTCAGGGGATGTTGTGCCATTTCGTCGGTTTCAAAAAACATAAGGAGGAAGTTGGTGATGAATCCACAAATTGAACTTGAAGGTACGCGTTATATGAAGGATGCGAAAGGGGCTTTGGTGCCGGTAAACCTGATCCGTCCTGCGGATTTGTTAGAGGATGAAACGGTGCGCAAAATTATGGGTTTTGCGAAAGAATTATCGGCAAGGATTGCACGTTTTAACAACCATACGATTGCGGATTTGAGTGATTTTGATAGCTTGCTTGCGCAAGAATATGGTGTGGAGCGGCGTGGCAAAAAGGGCAATTGTACTTACACAAGCTTTGATGGTTTGCAACGTATTAAGGTGCAAGTTCAGGAAAGTGTTGATTTTGGACCGCAATTGCAAATTGCCAAAAGCCTTCTTGATGAGTGTTTGAATGAGTGGTCTGCGGATGCACGCCCTGAAATCCGTGCGATTATTACGCGTGCTTTTAATACGGATAAAGAAGGCAAGGTGAATCGGGGCGAGATCTTTATGCTGTTGCGTTTGGATATTGATGATCCACGCTGGAAAGAGGCGATGCGTGCTATTCGTGAGTCATTGCGTGTGACGACATCTAAGGAATATGTGCGTTTTTATGAGCGCGATACATTGGAAAGCCCTTGGCGGGCTGTGACCATTGATCTGGCGAAGACATGAGGGGGAGAGATGTCTTTAGCTGTCCTTCATATGGGAAAACGCGCGTTAGGTCTTGATGATGAGACCTATCGCGCACTGCTCTATCGCTTGACAGGCAAGCAATCGGCGAAAGATTTGAATTTTTCAGAAAAGCACTTGGTTATCGCTGAAATGAAAGTGTTTGGTTTTAAGCCGAATAGGAAGCTTTTAGAGGGTAAATATGCCAAGAAGTTGCAGGCGCTTTGGATTGCTGGGTGGAATCTTGGCATTATTCGTGATCGTTCAGATAAGGCGTTGCTTGCCTTTGTGAAAAGACAGACTGGGATTGATCATATTCGCTTTTTACGCGATAGCGATGATGCATGCAGAGCCATTGAGGCGTTGAAAGGTTGGTTGCAGCGTGAGGGTGGGGTTGACTGGAGAGGGAAAAACCGCGAAGATTCATGGAGGAAGAAACCAAGCATTTCCATTTTGTGTGCCCAATGGAAGTGTTTAAATCCGGATGCTGTGTTTGATGTGGAATCTTTTCATCAAAGTGTTATGGCGTTAAGTGGTAAAGCTTTGGGTGAGATGAGTGGGGGCGATTTTAGAGAAGTGATGAATGTTTGGGGGCGGAAAATCCGTAAAGGTGTTAAAGGCGAGGGGTAAGCATGTATGCAAGAGGAAATCTATAGCGATTTTCCTGCCTTATTGCGTGAAATAGCTGATGTTGCGGGCAGTGAAGCAGCATGGAATATGATGCGGGCTTTTGGTGGACGAGAAGTTTATATACCCGGGCGTCTTGAGAGTGCGGATTGGTTGATTGAAATTGTTGGGTTTGAAGAGGCGCAGCAATTGATCAACCATTTTTGTTTTAATGGTTCGGGTGTGCGCCTTCTTATCCCCCTTGGCAGAGATGCTGAACGGCGGCAAAAAATGGTGCAAGCGTTGCAAAAAGGCTGGTCGGTTGATGCTGCCGCTGCTGTTTCTGGTATGCATGTGCGCACAGCCTATCGCTTGAAGAAGAAAATTTCTTTGCAAGAACCACAAGGTTTATTATTTCCAGAGTTTTATGAGTATTGAGAGTTTTGACTGACAGTGTCAGGCTTATATTGGGGGTTTGAAATCCGATAAACTGCGCATGGATTTTTATGCATTGAGTGGTTTGTTATGGTTTCAATAGATGCTTCTTTTCTTCATCGCCTTGCGCCTAAACTGGCGCATCATGCGCGTCAAGATTTTATTATTGTTGAAATGGCACGCGTGTTGCCTAAAGCTTTATCTTATGGGGCACTCACAACACCGTTGCGTATTGCACATTTTTTAAGCCAATGTGCCCATGAGAGTGATGGCTTTTTTACCCTGCGTGAATATGCCTCTGGGCGCGCTTATGAGGGGCGGCGTGATTTAGGCAATGTCAACCCTGGGGATGGTGTGCGCTTTAAGGGGCGTGGTTTGATCCAATTAACGGGGCGCAATAATTATCGCCGTTTTACGAAGTTTTGGCGCTTAGTCGATGAACAAGCTGTTGATTGTGAGGCTTTTCCAGAAATGGTGGAAAGATTTCCAGCAGCGCTTTGGTCTGCTGTTTGGTTTTGGCAAATGAAAGGCTTGAATAGGCTGGCTGATCAAGATGATTTACTCAGAATTACTAGAGCAATTAATGGGGGAAGAAATGGACTTGTGCAACGTTTGATTTATTTGAACCGCGCCAAAAAGCTTTTGGGACTTGGAGGCGAGGTAAAGGCATGAAACCTTCTTATCGTGGCTCTAGGCTCTATTTATGGTGGTCTTTTTGGTTTGCTTGGGGGGTTATTTTTTTGCTCGTTTCTGGTGGTTTGTGGGGGGTTCCGCATATTGTTGATATGGCGAGCATTTCTATTCCTTCGATGGTGGCGATTATTGTTGGCAATCTGGGGGTGCATCGTGGCTTTGGCTCGTTGGATTTTTCTAATAGGAAACATTCCCATAAGCGGCATAGCAGCTCCTATGATGGGGTGGAGATAACGAGGTGGGGAGATAAAAGCAATGTTTAGCCCACTTTCAAAACTGTCTTTTGGTCTGCTTTTTTTGGTCAGTGTGATGTTGGCGGCTTTTGGCTTTATGAAAGCGCAAATTTTAAAAGCGGAAAAGGCGCGTGATTTGTATTGGCAGTTGGAGATTGCCAAGGCTTCAGCACGTGCACTGCTTGTACAAGAGCGACAAAGACAAGCAGCGTTGGAAGCTGAGCATCGAGCGCAAGGGGTGATTTCGGCTTTGGAACAAAAGCTTACAAAAATGGAGGAAGTCAATGCAGTATTGCCAACTACTGGCGGTGGCATTGGGCTTGAGCGTGTGCGCTTGCTCAACACACAAGCCGGTGGGTAGCCTTTTTTATCATTTTTTATCGGTTGAGTTGCCGCCTGTTGTTCGCATGGCGTGTGCCCGCCCAGCTTTATTGCCAGAGCGTGCTTTGAATGCGCGTGAAGTGGTGCACTATTGGGGGCGTGATCGTGCTGCTTTATTGATTTGTGAACAGCGCAGAAAAGCTGCGGAGCGGGCGATTTTAGGCAAAAGAGAGGGGACTTTTAAGTGAATTTGGATATCAGTGTTGCCAATGGCTGGTTGTCTTTATTGTTATCGGTTATTGCGATTTGTGGGGTTTTGAGAGCCTATTTTTCTTCAGGTGCGCGGGAAATGCTGAAAGATATCACGGCGCTTAAAGAGCGTGTGCAAAAGTTAGAAACAGAGATGGACTTTTTGCCTGATCGTGATGCGCTGCAAAGATTGGAAGTGAATATGGAGAAATTGAATGGTCGTCTCAACACGCTTTCTGCACAATTACAACCGGTGGCAGCCATTGGTGAGCGCTTGCAAGAGTTTTTACTGGAGAATGCCAAGAAATGAAAGCAGATATGGATAAAATCATCCGTGAAGAAGCGCGGTTGATTATTTTAAAAGGGCTTGCTTGTGAGCGCAGTGAAACTTTATCGAGTGCGATGATTGAGCGGCTTTTATACAGTTATGGCATCAGGCGCGATCGCGATTTTGTGCATAATGAATTGGCATGGATGGAAGATCAAGGTGCTGTCACATTAAAACAGGTGGGTTCAGTTTTTCTTGCAGCGTTAACAGAACGGGGAGCGCGTCATTTAGACCGGAGCTTTTCCATTGAGGGGATTAAGCGGCCTAAACGTTCATCAATAAAAGACGAGGTGAAGGATGCGCAAGGTCGGGCGTGGACGTTTAACGGCGATTGATTTATTGCCGCAAGCTTGTGATCAAATTATTGCTGCTGCTGCTGAGGCTTTAAATGGGCGTGAGAAGACGCAAATGGCTATTTATGGTGAGTTTAAAGCGGCTTTGAAGGCTTTACGAAAGGAAACGGGTCTCAGCTTTTCTATTCCCTCTTTTTCCAGTTTTAATCGTTATTCTTTGCGGCTAGCCGTGATGTCAAGGCGCCTAGAACAGACAAGAGAAATTGCAGCAAGTCTTTCCAAGCGTTTTGATGCCAAAGCTTCTGATAATATCACTCTTTTGACGGCGGCAGCGATTAAGGAGTTGATTTTTTCAACGTTGAGCAGTGGGAAAAACCTTTCGCCAAAAGCAGCACAAGAATTAGCCAATGCGCTCAAAGGGGTTTTGGCGGCTGAACATTTATCGACCACCAGACGGCAAAGATTAGAGAAGGATTTTACCACTAAAGCAAGTAAAGCGGTTGATGTGGCAGCAGCAGCGGCGGGGCTCTCAGAAGAAACAGCGCGGGCTATACGTGCGCAGGTGTTGGGGGTTAAAAATGGCTGAACAGCCCTTTTCAAAAAGTCATGTCTTTGATCATCAAAGTGGCTTTGATATTTGGCAGAAAAGTACTTTTCCCAAAGAGAGTGATCCCTTAGCGGAAGGCGTTTTGATGGCGCATCAACGGGCATGGATTGAAGATAAGTCCCCATTAAAATTGGTGGAAAAGGGGCGGCGGACCGGCATTACTTTTGCAGAAGCTTTGGATGATACACTGATTGCAGCGGCGGCACGTGAAGCGAGGGGCGATAATGTTTTTTATATTGGTGACACCAAAGACAAGGGGCGGGAATTTATTGGCTATGTGAGCAATTTTGCTTCGGCAATTACGAGCCATAGTGGGGATGTTGAGGAATTTTTATTCTCTGATCAAAGGGCGGATGGTTCGACGAAATATATCTCTGCTTATCGGGTGCGTTTTGCTTCGGGGTTTCGGATTGAGGCGCTTTCTAGCCGCCCTGAAAATATTCGCGGACTACAGGGCATTGTGGTGATTGACGAGGCGGCGTTTCATCAAGATGTGCGCGCTGTTTTGGATGCTGTCAATGCTTTGCTCATTTGGGGAGGCAAGATCCGTGTGATCTCCACCCATAATGGTGTACTCAATCCTTTCAATGAATTGATCCGTGAAGCACGAGCAGGCAAAGTGCCTTTTTCGGTGCATTGTTACCCCTTTGGTGTCGCTGTTAAAAATGGCTTGTTTAAACGGGTTTGTGCCATGAAGGGGGAGGTGTGGAGTTTAGCATCTGAGCAACAATGGGAAGAGCAAATTCGTGCCTCTTATGGGGTGCGTTTGGCTGCGATGCGCCAAGAATTAGATGCCATACCAGCCGATCAAGAAGGGGCTGCTTTAACACGTTTGCAGATTGAAAATTGTTGCGCGCCTGACATTGCATTGTTGCGTTTTGCTTGTGTGGATGATTTTAAAAATCAATCGGAACATCAACGAAGTGTTGCTGCTTTTGCTTGGTGTGAGAAGCATATAAAACCTCTTCATGCTGGGCTTGACCGGCGGCGCCAACATGTTTTTGGTGTTGATTTTGCGCGGAGTGGCGATGCGACATCGATTGTGGTGATGGAGGTGGGACAAGATTTGGTGCGCCGTGTACGGTTTATGGTGGAATTGCGCAATACGCCGTTTGATCAACAAAGAGAGATTTTATTTTATGGGGTGAATGGTTTGCCGCGTTTGATGGGCGGCGCGTTAGATGCGCGGGGCAATGGGGCTTATTTAGCCGAAAAAGCGGCGCAGCGTTATGGGGCTTGTGTGAAGGAAGTGCCCTTGTCACAAAGTTGGTATGGCAAGGAAATGCCGGCTTATTTAGAAGCTTTTGGGGATGGGACGATTGTTTTGCCGCGCGATAGTGACATTGTTGCCGATCATCAAGCGCTTGCTTATGTCAATGGCATTGTGAAAATTCCAGACAATCATCGTTTTAAAGGCAGTGATGGTTTTATGCGCCATGGTGATAGCGCGATTGCTTGCGCTTTGGCTTATTTTGCCAGCCGCCAAACTCCTGAAATTTATGATTATACACCTGTGAGAGAGGCTTATCGTTTTGATGAAAGCTCGCTCTTTTCAACGCCTTTTTTTTCAACAATGCGATCAAAGATTTATTGATGGGATGATGAGATGGTAAAACTTTTAGATCAGTGGGGCAGGGCGCTTAATATCAAAGGGTTGGAGAGGGAAGTTGCAAGCCCTACCGTTAATGGTATTCGTGATGTGTGGTCACAAACCATTGTCAGTGGTCTCACCCCTGCGCAACTTGCTGATATTTTGCAACAGGCAGCACGGGGGCATCCAGAGCAGTTTTTCCAACTTGCCGATGATATGGAAGAGCGTGATTTACATTATCGAGCTGTGCTTGGCATGCGTAAAAATGCTCTTACAGGGGTGGAGCCTGGAGTGATTGCCGCAAGCAACAGTGCACAGGACAAAAAGATAGCAGATGCGGTGCGGGAAGTGATTAGTGCGCCTACCTTTGTTGATGATTATGTCACGGATTTGTTAGATGCTTTGGGAAAAGGCTATGCGGTTGTTGAAACTTTGTGGGACAAGAGTGCCAAGGAATGGTGGCCGGTTGCTTGGAAATGGCGTGACCAGCGGTTTTTTCAATTAGACCGGCGGGATGGTTTTCATTTGCGTTTAAAAGAAGAGGGGTCT
>NZ_JBHIPT010000114.1:0-1088 GCF_042196205.1 Bartonella sp. AP21QHHD
TGTGTCGTTGATTTCTCAATGTCATGTGTCTGCTGTTTATAAATGGACTTATCCTTTAAAAAAACTAGAGGGTAAAGGCGGCATCATTCCAGCTAAATACCAAATTATGCTTTTAAATTATGCGCGTGATCATGGGATAGATTTGCGTCCAGAAGATTTTTTTTATCCCGAGCGCTTGCAGAGATTAATGCAAGAGCAACACCCCCCAATGACTACATTTGCAAAAAGTTCCGGCGTTGATAGCGCGCGTGAGACTTTGCAGCCTTAAGGAGGTGATGATGGCTGTAGAAAAGAAATACGAACTTACTGATGAAACAATTGAGTTTGATGGCAGAACACTTCACCGCATTCGTGCACTGAGAGACTTTGGTGATGTTAAAGCAGGTGATTTAGGAGGCTATATAGAGAAAGAAGACAACCTAAGTCATGAAGGTGATTGTTGGGTTGGGAATAGGGCATGGGTTTATGGTGATGCACGTGTTTTTGGCAATGCCAAGGTTCTTGGTTTTTCTCATGTTTATGACAATGCCCGTGTTTATGAGAATGCCAATGTTCTTTTAGCAGCTGCGATTTATGGCAACGCCAAGGTTTGTGGTAATGCGCATGTATTTGGCAATGCCAAGGTTTGTGATGAAGCTGCGGTTTTTGGTAATGCTTACGTTTACGATAATATCCATGTTTATGGCAGCGCCAAGGTTTATGGCAACGCCAAGGTTTGTGGTTATGCCAAGGTTTGTGATGCTGCTAAGGTGTTCGGTCATGCCGTGGTTTATGGTAAGGCCAAGATTTATGGAAATGCATATGTTTGCGGCACTGAAGAATATGGTGGCGACAGAGTTTATATGTGTTCACATAATGCAAATGAAGCGCATAAGAATGATGATGGTAAGCCTCGTGTAGAGCTTATACCGCCGTTGGCACTGCTTGAAATTGGTAAAGTTTTAGAGTTTGGGGCAAAGAAGTACGGAGCAAACAATTGGCGTAATGGCATGCACTGGAGCAGGTTACACGGTGCTGCTTTACGTCATTTATTAGCATGGTTTGGTGGAGAGCATAAGGATGCTGAGAGTGATTTATCACACTTGGCA
>NZ_JBHIPT010000115.1:0-2975 GCF_042196205.1 Bartonella sp. AP21QHHD
TTTACGTCATATCCATAAGGATCAAGTTGAGGGTAATATATGGACTATCCCTGCTGAAAATATGAAAGGCAAGCGTGATGCCACAACAGAGTTTCGCGTCCCCCTATCATCTGAAGCAATAAAAGTAATTGAACAAGCCCGCTGTATCTCTAAAAGTGATTTCATCTTTTCACTTACCGGTCGTGGTCCTCTTTCACATACGATGATGGCGGCGTATATGAGAAAAAATAAAATTGAAGCCTGCCCGCATGGTTTTCGCTCTAGTTTACGCGATTGGCTAGCAGAAACAACCGATGCCCCCTATGAGGTCGCTGAAACTATTCTAAGTCATACAGTTGGCGGCAAAGTAGAGCGTGCCTATCGTCGTACTGATTATCTAGAATAGCGCCGCGTTTATATGGATAAATGGGCGGCTTATGTCACGGGTCAATCTTAAGATATGGGGTGAATAACCCCATGATCTGTGGATAACTTTCTCTCTCTTCTCTCTCATTCTTTCTCAATAAGATTCATCACGTATCACATCAGAAATTGTATGATAAAATATTGTTTTATATAAATAAAATACCTTCAAAAATGAACCAAAATGTGGTTAATAAATGGTTATGATTTGTTACCATTTTTATAGTGAAAGGATTTTAATATGACAGAAAATGATATTCTTTTAACAGACCGTGAAAGTGCAAAATTGCTTCATATGAGTGTCTCAACTTTCCGCCGTCATGTAACCAATGGCTCTTTGCCAAAACCTTTAAAATTTGGTTTTTTATCGCGTTGGTTACAATCAGATCTTATCAATGTCATTGAGCAAGCAAAACAGCAACGTTATAATGACGCGGCATAAAAAGAAAGCCTTGTCACGTAAGAACGGACAAGGCTTTCTCAAGCTCATCAAACCTGGTGCTTTATTTGGTGTAAATTCAAGGCTTTCTCTGCTGAAGCAAGACTTAAGGCTGGCATTCAAGTTGTTCTGAATGTTTTTTACAATAAGGGCTATTTAAGCGTCTCTCAACACTTCGCTGAGGCGTGATAGAACCACTAAGAGGATACACCGGAATCCTATCATCTTGACAATTTTCACACCACTTTCCATTTTCACTTCTATAGTGGAAGCCAGATTGAAGCATACAAGTATGAATTATTGCCCATTCACCGAAACCTAATCCACTATTTTCTGTATCGGCATTATAAGGAGTTGGCTTACCACACTCTAACAATGCTTTTGCTACTTCAGTAGAATCTGCATCTGGCTTTTGCCATATAACAAAGTATTTTGAAGGAGGCTTTGAGTCACATCCAGCGATACTTAACAAAGCCATGCAACTCAACAGTTTTAAGATTTTCTTCATTTTTCCCCTCTTTCAATGGATTTATTTACGATAAAACAGAGCTCATAAACCTGTTGATATTTCCTGTCACCGCTGCTTAAAACAACGGTGAACAATATTGAGATGATTGGTTGAGAAAACAATCGCGCCATTCCAAGCAAAAGCAAGGATAAGGGATTGTTGATCATCACCAATAGAAACACTTAAGGTTGGCATTTGCGACTATTTTTATATTTTTTACAAAAAGGGCTGTTCAAGCGCTTCTTGACACTGCGCTGTGGTATGACAGCACCTGGACGACAAATGGGAAGATCCTCGGCTTTATGATTTACACACCAAGTTCCCCCTCCCACTTTATCACGAAAACCTGATTGAATCATACAAGCTTCTATGGTTGCTATTGCATTGTAGCTGAGCTTTCTGCTTTCTGGATCAGTATCATAAGGGGTTGGCATTCCACATTCTAATAAGGCTTTTCCTACCTCAGTAAAATCAGTAACACCATTTTTCTCCCACGTAGCTATCTCTCCTGGAGGAGGTTTATCGATATTACATCCAGTTACACTCACCAAAACTATTCCACTTAATAACTTTAAAATGTATTTCATTTTTTACTCCTTGATTTACTTAAAGGAAATTGTTCACGATGAGATGTGCCATAAAACTTTTGGCATTTATAACCCACATCTCCAAGGCAAGTATGGGAGCTTATGGGATTCATGATCACTCTCCACCATTCTTTCCACCAATTACTACCAGCAGGTATTGTCTCGTAAGTATAGCCATTGCCGCCAATAATTCTGCTTACAAAGTCGTATCTATTCCCATCAAAGCCAATAGTGGTTTGTTTGCCATCACTCACATAACCTAACAGACCGGATGCAACTAAAGCATTAAAGGCTGGTCCATAGAAATTGATATTCGTGTTGTCGGCTATACCGTGAACACCTTCTTGTTTGAAAGAATTCAGCATATTCCCCAATGTCATTGTCCCGCGACTATGTCCATAAAGTTCTAACCCTGTAAGACCATGGCTATACACCAAATCTTTTGCTTCTTGTGTTGAATTGGTCAAACCCCAAAAGTTATTTTCCATAAACTTCTGATAGCCCGCAACCAGAAGTTCTGANAAAGATGCCATTAAAGGACACATGCACTTTGCCATCAGAGCCTTCTTGCAAATGCTGCTTTTCTTCATCCGTTAAATAATGGAACTTGGGGATTTTTTGTCCACGAGCATCTCTTATAGGTACCCCATTCGCATCTATTTCATAGATTGTATTGCCATTTTCATCACGATCCACCACGGCGATGGGGTGCTCTTTGATAAACATGGTTTTATAGGAGTCATCGCTGTATTTAAACCCTTCTTCTAAGAGTTGAGTTACCATTTCACGGTTTTCATGGACGATTTGTTCCAGCTTGCCTACATCGAGCTGTTGTACACCCTTATGGGCGCTAGCAGTATCACGATTAAGGGAGGCTATGGCTTGCTCAACATCTTGTCCTGTCAACGCCTTCTGCCCTGCTTCATCAGTAATGACGATAGTGCCATTGCTGATAGCGGATTTGGTATATCCTTCCTCTGAATCTTTAGCTTTTGAATGATCTAAGACATTTTTAGCAATGTTTTTCCCGACACCATAT
>NZ_JBHIPT010000116.1:0-96692 GCF_042196205.1 Bartonella sp. AP21QHHD
GAGTTCTCTCAGCCTTTTCAATCAATATATCATCAGGTGCATCCTCTGCAGTGCCAAAGTCGATAACATCCGGATACTTATCAATTAATACTGCAACATCAGCTAAAGTATAGGTTTTCATAGATGATCCTCAGAACTTGCGTAACGCTCCATATTTCCTCACTATCAATTTCACCTCTTCCATAGTTTTTTCCAAAAACTCTTGTAAAAAGGGATAGGTTGCGGAGTGGGAGCGTTCTCAATCTTTTCAATTGGTTGGTCTCCATCAGGTATCTCTTCTCCCGCGCTTTCTTTAATTCTTTTACAAAGGAATTCATAAAAATTACTGGCGTAATATTCACAATCTTCAGATGGAAGCATGACATAAAGTGGGCATTCACCATCCCTAAACTGCGTATAATCAAAATAAAAGGTTTCACCAAAAGCAGCATCACAAACGATAAGCTGTTTTGGTGTTGCGAAACCACGTTTTCTATCATTTAAGTTTTGAAAAACAATATCATCAAAAGGAACACCTATAGGATGCTCATAAAGACTATAGATTTCTTCACCACCAATGTCCCCGCCTTTATAATGTTTTAAAAAAACTTTATAGGAAGATGTGAATTGTAAACCGAGAGCTTTCTCCGCCTTTTCAATCACGAGATCACCAACCGCATTTTCTTCAGAACAAAAATTGACAATATCACCTTCATATTTATCAACTAATTGTATAACATCATCTAAGGTATAGGTTTTCATCAATTATTCTCCATCAATTATTCTATAAATCTCTGTTTTTTCTCTTTTCATCAACCGTAGATCACTACTGCCGGTGCTCCTGTCCCCATCTGTCAAAATTTAGACCTATGATACCCCATTTCATATCAATTATTCCTCCTAAACTACTGTTTTTTTGTTCTCCATGCCCATTGCCGTATTCTTTCCAATATTCCTTTCTCTGCTTCTTAAACTTTTTTCTCTCTATAAGCGATTGATGTGTTTTTGGATTAGCATGAATAACAGAAGTATATTTTTTATGAAATTCATGGCTCATTTCCGCTAGGGGTCCATCGGGGGTTTGCTTTAGGTGATGCAACTCAACAGGCTTGCCATCAAACCCCATAGGTGCTCTTCCTGTTTTTGTCCTTTCAATATTGGTACCCCACACCTTTTTCTTCTTTACTGTCCAACTAACAATTTGGTTAGGATCAAACTGGTCGTCTCTCCGATAAACTGTGTAGGTCTGTCCAAATTTGCTATCGGTAAATTTAGTGGGTTTCTTTTTTAACCAAAGCTTTTTTTCTTTAGCAGCAAGTTTGGTCAGTTCTTTCCTAGCAGCTAGTTTGTCAGGATCTCCTTGAGCTGCAAGTTCTGCAAGATTTTTCTTGGAAGCGAATTGGGCAAAATCTTTCCTAGCAATGAATTTAATCCAAGCCTTTTCGCCAAGCTTTATGGCTCCCTTGGCTGCTCCAGCAACTCCTGTCATTAGGGATGCTGTTTCAGTCAATAATTTTCCAAATTCAAGTCCAGCTTTAAAGGATCCACCAGCACCGGCTCGCTCATATTCCTCCTCCATTTTATTAATGCGATCTACATAGGACTGTCCAAGGGTCTGACCAATTGTCGCCAAAATCTCACCACTGCTGAAAAAATCTTTGAGCGCTTTCAAAGTCTCTTTGGGATGTTTGGCTATTTGCAAAAAACCATCAACCGTATCGTATATTTCAGCCGGGACACCAGCTACCATACCTGCCGCAAAGCTTATATCTTGCCCTGTACTAATCGCAGTCCACTTCGCAGACACTTCTGCTGCACATAAAAAGTCAGGACACTCCTTTAATTCTTTCTCCATCTGAGCTTGTTGCGCACTGCTGAGGTAGTTATTTGCAGCGGCATTACCAGCGGCATCAGCGCCGGCATCAACATTGCCACCGGCAATGGCGGCAGCAACGCCCCCGGCAGCCCTTGCAACATCAATGGTGTGGTCTCTAAAGTCAGCAAACTGCGCATCAATCTTTGCGTTTATACGCGCTTCCTCTTCCGCAGTTGGGGTGCGACCGTTTAGGTCCCCCATTTCCTCTTTCACAATGCCTTGCACCCACAATTGAAACTGGAGCATAGCAGTGGCTTCACCCACAGCACCCCCCACAGCACCGGCTGTGCAAGCACCGCTCGCAACAGCGCCTTTTAAGCAGCCAAGTCCTGCATGGGCAACGATCTGCGTGACCGTATCTATTTTGCCTTCTGCCTTGGCGGTACCGATTTCTTCCGCCAACGATTTGCCAACCGTATCAGACAGGGCGATGCGCAGATTGTTAAAAAAGTTCTTGTCAAGAGAGCCACCCTCAAGAGCCGTTTGAACGCCTGTGCCAATGGCGGCTTTGATCAAGTTCTTTTCCGCCTCACGGGTGATGCGATCAACCAGAGGAGCCGTTTTAGGCAAGGATTGTCCAACACCAGCCATTTCGGTTAGTTGGCTGGTTAAGCCCGCCGTTAACATCGACGAGACAATGCTGAGAACATTCTTTGAAGAGCCAAGCTCATGCAAGGCACCGGCAATATTGCCGCGATTATTGACAAGAGCCACAGCGCTTTTGTTAATCAGCGCTTGGACACCTGCCTGTATCGCTGCATTCATGGCGGTGCTCGAGCCAAGCCCCAAAGCACCGGTAATGGCACTAGCAGCGCCCGAGGCTGCTCCGCCTGTAACCGCCGTGACAGCCAATGCCACGGATAGCCGCACCGGCTTCTGTCAGCCCTTGGGCTTTATAATCCCAGTCTTTAAATTCAGCCTTAACTGCTTGCCAATCAACTTTCCTTACAAATCTTAATCAACCCAAAGTAATAGCCTGAAATAGCCGTGTGTCGTATGGAAAATTAAAAACAAAAACCGAATGAAGAAAACGCACTTGAGACTTGCATATGGCTTCACAGGTTTATTGCTGTAAAAGCTTCAAATGATGATATCTCTAATACTTTTCGCTTGTTCTCTTGTGGTAGCTTCCACATGCAAAAATATATGGACTATAATACCTCTTCTCAAGCTTATCAAACTGAACTCAAAGGTATTTCCTTATTGATTTTGAAAGAGTTCTTAAAACGCATTTTGCAGAGCAACGTAGAAAGCATGTCTAAAAAAAATCATTCCAAGAGCAACAGATTTTTCTAAGTATTGTGAAGAGACTGAAAAAGATCTTCTTTCACGCGCCAAAACTCCTCATGAAATAATGAGGAGAGTTTAAAATAGATTTCTAAAAAATAGCAAAATAGTGAAAAGTGCTGATCATTTTTGGATTGGATATGCATTTAAAGAGTGATTAAAAAGTTTTTTTAATGTACAATATATTTCTAGAAGCTAAAATAGCTCTATAGTATCAAATTTATAAAGTAAATAAATCCATTAATACAAATTAAGGATTTTAGGATACGCGAATTTCAAAATATTTGTTTTTTAAAACATGAGTAGCCAGCATCAGCGCAAAAAATGTTGCGGCAATTATGATTCCCTTTCGTGTACTTTTGAAATAACAGAGCTTTTCTTTAATCTTTATGAAAGGATTGCCAGTGCGATGGGCTTTGTTGAAAGGTGGATTTGGGTATCAAAATGCAAGCAAGAGTTTGGGATTATGGAGCTCTGTGTTTAAAGCTATCATCAACTATAGATAAATCATAGACGAGGTTAACTAAAATATTAAAAGCAACTGGATGCAATAGAAGACATTGCTATTAAAAGAAAAGCAAATGCTAAAAAGACTAAAAGGTAGTTTGTGTTTTTATATCAGAAAATAATTTAAGAAATTGAGATCATAATTTTTTCACAGGAAATAAATATGTTTACAGATAAGAAGAGAAAAGCCTTGTTTGGCGTTATAATTTTTATATTTGTATGTTTTTTAGGAATAAGAAAAAATCTTGACTTTATTCAGGGTATTTTGACATTCGCGTCTATTTCTTTGGTGATCGTAACAACTGTTTTTGCAATTTTATGCAATTCTAATATCCCTTCTGAGTTGCAAAACAACCCACAATATAAATGCGGCAATACAACAGGTTGGAAGAGATTAACATGTGAGTTACATCAGTATATGCACAGTCTCCTAAAGTTAATAATTTTAGCGCTTGTCGTTTTAATTTTCCCAAGTAGTTATAAAGAAACTGTTTCTTTGCCTGTCATTTCTAAGTACGTGGAGCACAAGTTTTCTTTTTTATTGGATACCGTACTTTGGTACTTAGATATTGCTCTTGGATATTCAAATATTATAATTTGGTACTTTTTTTAGTCTGTGTATTCTTCCTTATGTTGCGTACACGCAGTTTAATAAATATATCTATTTACACGCTACAGTGCTCTATTAAAGAGATACAGTAAAATTTACAATTTCATGCTTTAATTTTTCTTTTATATTTCCTTCATTATACATACCATTATCATTTTTACTTGTTTTAATAGCAAATTTATGTTGAAAAGTTTCAGTATTAAAGATTATATCAAAATTATTATGTGTCTTTCCAACAAAACTTATGTTTTTAAATGCTGGATTTAATTTATATTTTTTAAAAAGATTCAAAAAATAATTCTTTAAAATTATTTTTTTCTTTAAATTTGATACCCAAGTCAATTTCCATTTCAGAATAATCATCCGTGGGAAATTCACCCAACAAAAGTTTAGCCATCTTTAGCAAGTTGTCTTCTGATTGCATTGCAAAAAAATCTAATTGTTTTGGTTGTGTATATTTCAGTTTTATTTCTTTAATTAAAAGCAATTTTTTTCGAACTCTTCCTTACCAACAATATCAGGTGAGATATCAATCGTTTTCGGGGGAAAAGATTTTTTGTAGTGTAGCTGCAAGAATTTGTTTAACTCTTTATTTGAAGAAAAAAGAGTTAACTCTATAGGAATCAAAATTCCAAAATATTGCTTATTTTGTTAAATCTGATTTTTAGAACGTGGGTTAGGAATATTCTGAAAGTCGTTTTCAGAATCAATCACTTCAGGATTATAAGGACTATTTTCTCCCGTTAAAACATAAATCCAATAGCAGATCTTCGAGTTAACAGAAAACTTTTCGATTATTAAGGTAGCACATTGATTATCACAGTTAAAATCGTATCTCCCTTCCTCTAAAAATTTATCAGCATCATTGATATTAACTAATTCTGAGGCTGGATCTATTTTATATTTATAAGAAAGGAAGTTAATGGTATTCATAAAGTTAACATAATTACAATGTCTATGTCTTATCAGACGGCAGGTGTTGCCTAAGTTATCTTAGTGACTACGGGAGGGTAGTGTATCCCAAATATACTGCGTCGTTTAGAATCGTTTGGCTGAAAATTAAGGCTATAAAATTTTAATTGCAAAAGCAATACGAGTTTTAGAGAACTCTGCAGTGAAAGCTGCTTAGATTTTTAGAATATGGGCCCCCCTTCTCGGCTTTTAAGTGGAGGAGAAATCAGTGCATTGAACGAAGCATGGCATCACGTAAAATGGCGTTAATCCGCTTTTGATATCCTTTCCCTTGACTTTTAAAGTCACGCGCTAGCACGTCTGAATCCACACGCACTGTTGTGACAGTTTTGGGTGGTTTATAGAATGGATTGCGAACGGCATTTTTCCAGAACACATCATTGAGTGACGGAATATCACTATGATCAATTGCACTGTCCGGCATTGCAGCCAGTTTATCAACTTCAACTCTCTGTTTATCTGTCAAAGGTGATAAGTTACCTACATCAATTTTATAACGAACTTTCTTCTTTATAACGTTTCTTTTCTTTCGAGTTGGCTCGTCGTGCTGAAATAATACGGATTACCTCTATGCCATCTTTATCGTCATGGACAGTATGCGCTACAAATATTAATAAAAAACCATCCATGAGCCATAAAGCTTGCTCACCATACTCTCGTTTTCAATACGGTCTTGTTTAACCATAGTGAATGGGGCTGCAAAAACACTTGCAGCTATTTCAAAACTTTACACGGTGCTTTCTAAGATTACTTTTTGTTTTAGCTTCATTCCATTCAAATCTCATTTTTATACCTTATATTAATACATTTACTTATATTAACACATTTATAAGGGTATTATATACATCAAGAGTTTTAGATGAACACTTAATTATCCATGTTTTTGTACAATTAATATAATAATAATTTAAAAATTAGTGATTAATTAACTAAAAATATTAAAAAAATAATAAATTATTCTAAGGCTTTATGCATATAATATGCAAATCGAATAAAACTTACAAGCATGTTGAATAAAATGATATTAATTGGCTATTTGGGAGCTGCTCCTGAAAGCAAAAATGAATTTTGGTGCCGAAACATTCAATTTTCGTATGGCTATCTCTGAGAGCTATGCAGATAAAAATACCAATAAAAAGTAGACAAAACAAAATGGTATTCCGTGGTGCTTTTTAAGCTACATACATTTGGCAAAATTTGTTCTTCAGTACAGAACTGCCCCTTTTTCCGAATGAATGAGAGGAACGGTTTTTTTAATGGTCAACGCTACAAAGGATGCAATCAGCACTTTCAAGAAACCACTAACCAAAAAACCTAATGAACTTATTAAAACTGTCAGCAAAGGGACCTGTGTCATATAAGCCACCCATGGTATTCCAAAAGAATAGACTATCCCAATGCCACCCACAGTATTTATCACAAATAATATTATAAAATTTAACCGGTGCCAAAATAATTCTACCATAAAGCCAATAAAAAATGCAGCAAATGGAAAACTAATCAGATAACCACTCGTAACTCCTGAAAAAACACTAATTCCACCACGACCACTAGGCAATAGAGGTAACCCAATCGCAATAAGAACAAGGAAAAGAAGTGATGCTAAAGCTCCCCTTTTCGCTCCAAGTATAGAGCCTGCTAACATCGGAGCCATAGACTGAGCTGTAATAGGGACGCCCAGCAAAAAAGGAAGATAAATAGGAGGAAAAAGACTCAAAACAGCGTAAATAGCGGCAAATAAAGCAATATAAACTAAATCTTTTGTATTCACTGAATTATTCCTTCACTAGGGAAAAGCTTTCGTTATTGTTGTACAATTAATAAAAAGTATCAGATTTATAAAAGTACACTTTAAATGCCTTAGATATAGAGAAAAATACTATAATAATTTATTTTAATAACATCACTTATATGAATCATATTAGATTCTACAGTGTTTAATTACATCATAAATTACTATAGTTAAATTCAATAATAGTGATATATGAATATTATATAATAACAATATAACAAAATAATACATTTATTTTAGTTATTATGCTTTGAATGAATGAGAGGAACAGATCTTTTAATCGCGAGTGCAATAAAGGATGCAATCAACGCTTTTAAACAATCGCCTATCAAAAAAACTGATGAAGCCATTAAAACATTCAGTAAAGAAACTTTGGTCATATAAGCTGTCCATGGAACACCAAAAGAATAAACTATCCCAATGCCACCGACAGTATTTATCACAAATAATATTATAAAATTTAACCGCTGCCAAAACAATTCTACCATTAAACCAATAAAAAATGCGGCAAATGGAAAACCTATTAAATAACCACTTGCAATCCCTGAAAAGACACTGATCCCACCGCGACCACCAGGCAACAGAGGTAATCCAATCGCAACAAGAACAAGAAAAAGGAGTGACGCTAAAGCACCCCTTTTTGCCCCAAGTATAGACCCTGCTAGCATCGGTCCCATCGATTGAGCTGTAATAGGTATCCCTAGAAGAAAAGGAAGATAAATAGAAGGGAAAAGGCCCAAAATAGCATAAACAGCGGCAAATAAGGCAATATAAACTAAATCTTTTGTATTCATTTGATTCTTCTTTCACTATAAAAAACTTTGATTATTATGAGATGCTGTATCAATGGTATCAGCATCATAAGAACGCGCTTCCAATGCTTCAGCCACTTCTGAAGCCATTCTTATGGTTCGTATAATTAAAGGTATCGCAAGAGCGACAATGTTAGTGTTAAGTCCCCGTGCTTGCTGTGCTTCATGTACCTCATTAAACTTTTCACTCAAAAGAGGAATAAACCTGATCGCCATAGAGATAACCATACTCACTTTTGATGGATTTATACCAAAACAACGAAAGGGCTGGAGGCCTGCTTCAATTGCATCCACCATATCTGAAACTTTTGTTGTGAATGAAATAAGTGATGATAAAGAAAAGAGGATAACAAGACGTAATATGACCTCAACCCCCGTAAACCAACCGCTAAAAATAGTTTGAAATACAAATAGAAGAACTAAAAGCAATCCCATCGATTTAAATTGCTTTATCGCAGTTTTGAAAGGGACCTTGGCGACTCTATAGAATAAGATGACCAACAACAAAAATAACCCAAGAAGCGCTATGGAAGAAACCATTATTATAAAAGTTCCACACGCCGTAAGAAATAATAACTTAACTCCAGGACTTAACCTATGAATAAACGTATCCCTTGGAATATATAAACCGATCATGACATTCTTCTTATATACTCCTTGATAGCAACAAAAGGTACATCATCAATTGCTATCTCCCCCTTATCAAAAACCAGCACTCTATCAAACTTTTTCAAAAACTCCAAATCATGCGATACAACTATTGCCGTTTGTGGTAATTCTTCTATCACTTGCGTAACGCGATGCTTATTTCGCAAATCAAGTAATGTTGTCGGCTCATCAAAAATAATGTAGTCTGGTTTCATTGCAACTACACCGGAAATAGCAACGAGTTGTTTTTGCCCACCACTTAATAAATGGACAGCGTGATTTCTGAAATCTTGAAGTTCATAGCGTTGTAAAATTTCATCTACACGCTCCTTAATTTCATCTTTATTAAGCTTTAAATTTTTGAGACCAAAGGATAAATCCTCTTCAACTAATGGTAAAACAATCTGATTATCGGGATTCTGAAATACAAATCCAACTTTACGCTTTACTGCTTTTGCATCGCGCTTGGTATCAAGCCCATCAACGCTTACAAAACCGTGAGATGGTAATTGGAGTCCATTAATAAGACGAACAAATGTACTTTTTCCAGAACCATTCGCACCTATAACAGCAATTCGTTTTTCGGTAAGCTGTACAGTAATATTTCTTAAAACACACAAATCACCAAAAACTTGTGTTACCTCATCAAATTTTATAGTCCCCAAGATTTATTCCAATCAATCCCTTTTATTAGCTCTTCTTTCTCTATCGTTTCAGTTTATAACCTAAAAGTAATAATAAGCACCATAGAGGAATAATAATGACTGCCAAACTCATATCAGGCATCTGTACAGGAATATATGTTTCAAGAAAAGGCACGCTTATTCCTATCATATCAAAAAGTCGAGTCATCAATCCATTTTGCCCAAAACCACTGATAAACATAATGCAAAATAATAAAGCAAGAAAGAAGAGACAAAGATAGTTAGCGTAAGGATATAAACCAAACGCATAAGTAAAGTTGCCTTTTCTGTTCTTATGGGCATTGCGAAATTTCAAATGAACAATAACAATAATAGCCCAAGTAATCACTGCTGCTGCAGTTGCAAGAGCCATGATCCGCATGAAACTATTATCAGGAACAAGAGCATTAACAACGACAATCAACACCGTACAGAATGATGAAAAAAGGATAGCAATATAAGGAACACGAGCAGCACTCAGTTTACTAAAAATATGTGGTGCATTTTTTTGTACAGCTAAACTATAAAGCATACGGCCATTAGAATAAATGCCACTATTGTAAACAGAAATAGCAGCCATAATCACCACAAAATTCAAAATATGACCAGCAGCAGGAATTCCTATAGTCTCGAAAATTGTGACAAAAGGGCTACCATTTTTTCCAATCATATTCCAAGGGCTGATTATCATAATAATGCTGATAGAACCAATATAAAAAATTATAATCCTCCACATAACTTGACGAATAGCCGCTGGAATTGTTTTTTGTGGATTAGATGCCTCTCCAGCAGCAATACCAATAAGCTCTGTTCCTCCAAAAGAAAACATTACTACAGAAGTTGCTAAAACAACCCCTACTGCTCCATAAGGAAAAAAACCGCCATGGTCCCAAAGATAATGAATATTCGCTTGATTTTCCCCTAGTCCAGTGACAATGAGAAAAATTCCAAAAATAATCATACCAATAACAGCAGCCACTTTGATCAAAGCGCAAGCAAATTCAAATTCTCCATAAAAACGAACATTAAACAAATTAACAAATGTAACAAATAAAAGAACAATGAAAGATGTCTTCCAATGATCAATCAAAATCCAATGATCAAGGTAAAACCCTATCACTGTAAGTTCAGCCATGCTCACAAGAATATAAAGAAACCAATAATTCCAACCTGTTATGAAACCAGCTAATCTCCCCCAATATTTATAAGCAAAAAAACTAAATGCTCCTGAAGACGGTTCTTCTACTGACATTTCACCAAGCATTCGCATAATGAAATACATAATAAGCCCGCCGACAAGATAAGATAAAATAACTGAAGGGCCAGCTAATTGAATTGCCTCGGTTGATCCATAAAAAAGTCCTGTCCCAATAACGCCACCCAAAGCAATCATTTGAATATGGCGATTTTGAAGGCTACGCTTCAATTCCTCGTGCTTTTTTTCAGACATCATGCCTCACTACTTTTGTTGAACCTAACCTCAACTTTTATTGAAAAATTAGGCACCTCTTTCAAAAAACACAAAACAAACGTAAACTTATTTTCTTATCATAATGCAACTCCTTATTTTTTTGTGCATTATACGTATGTCCCGTTGAAGTTTTAAGAAAAAATATGCTCCACCCTTTATTTAAATTAATGTCCTTCATTTTCGTTACACTAACCATTATAGCATTGGTCATTGATAACACACACTCTGTAATCACATCACATTGGACAACAACCCCCTTTAATAAAATTTTAACAAGCCTTCTGCAAACAGATATCTATCACCTTAATCAATCTCTATGCAAGGTAATGCCTGATTTTCTGTCCTCAATTTGCATTACTCTCACTTATTTACCCGCATGGTCTATCTTTGGTGCTTTAGCAATAGTATTTTGTATCTTAAATTACGAAAAACAAAAGCCTTTTCACAAAATATCATATACATATAACGAAGAGTACATTTGATCTTGAAAAAAACTTCTAGAGCTCTCTGTACTATACACAACAGGTATCGCTTAGAGCACCTCACCCTATTAAAACAACTGAAAATCATTTGATCATCAGAATGGATTAAAACGCTTTATTATAAATATATGCGCTCAGTTATAAATTATACGGGCTCACTTATGATTTCTATAGATAATGATAACATTACTTCATTTGTATCAATTTAATAAAAACTAGCGAATAAACCTAACTCCCATCTATAGAAAATTCTGTACAGAAAAAACTTAACATATTGAAGTTCATATATTTTTATGGATGTTCCTTTATACTCTACAAAAACTTTTCTTAATTTTAGTACTAGAAATCACATATAAAAAAACGTCTTCTAATATCAGCACTCCTTATAAAATTGGAACTTCTTGAAATTAATGAAGAAGCTTATAAAAATTATTCTACAAGTCTAACAAAATGCGTTAAACAAAAACCAATCTGTAAATAATTGCAATTGTAATAAAGAATATTTCGCATCTTACTCCCATTGTGACATCCACCCTATTACATCTAAAAAAATCCAAGAGACTATTAGCAGAAAAATTTTAAGCATCTTCTCTCTATTGAGAAAATGGTAAAATAACAGCTTCAGTCACACTCTGTTCTTTTAAATCTGAAAATCGTTTCGCTAAAACATCAACTTTTTTAGATATCTCATCCAAACTTTTCCATTGATCAGTTACCACTCGAGAAAGTTCCTCAATGAATTTTTCTTGGTAAACTAGCTTCATTTCTAGTTCTATCAGCCGATCTTCATCCGACATGATTTTTACTCCCTCTTAAATAAAAAAACGTGATTAATTTTATTAATCCTCCTCCCTTTTTCTTCCCATAAAAATGAGAAGTAACTTTTCAAATAATTCTACTCATCTTATTTGCACATTATAAAAGGTTTATGATGATCTTTATTTTCCCAATCACTTATACAACAAATTTCTTTCTTAAGAATCAGAAAATGTTTTTATCTTTACTAAGTTATCTTGACACCATTTTTC
Organism: Bartonella sp. AP21QHHD; assembly: GCF_042196205.1. Lineage (NCBI taxonomy): Bacteria > Pseudomonadati > Pseudomonadota > Alphaproteobacteria > Hyphomicrobiales > Bartonellaceae > Bartonella > Bartonella sp. AP21QHHD. The sequence goes on from NZ_JBHIPT010000116.1 coordinate 12,148, forward strand.
ATCCTAAAGATCTACATTCCCAGCTTCTTAATTTAAGTGCTATCGTAAATTGGAAAGCATTTTATAGCATTAAGGTCAAAGAATACTTTCCTCTGACTTTTACATACTTCTCCTTCAAATTATTATCATATGTATAAATTATTGAAAAAATGCATTCTTGCTTTTATACGTACTTTTAGCTATTACCCTCAAATTAGTTTTGTTTCATTGACTTACAAACCTATGCCGCATTAGCTCAGTTGGTAGAGCACATCATTCGTAATGATGGGGTCGCTGGTTCGAATCCGGCATGCGGCACCATTTTATTTCTTAAACATATTGAAATATATATTTTTTTTAATTAATTATCTGTTTGAAGACCACCTTCTAGGGTTTATGCAATTTTATCTAATCTGTTGTTATTTGCTCCGTATTTTTCTCTGGAGTAAATGCTAAAACCTCTTTCTTTCTCCACCTCACTGCTCACCCTAGCTTATATGGCTCCGGCCCCCTCTGAAGCATCCAATTGCGAATCGTTGTTGTGGATATACTAAAAAGCTGTGCACACTCACGTATTATTACATATCTATTGCCATCATCAAATATCATCTCATTGCCTTTTTATTTTTTATGTTATGTGAATGGGCTGGGATGCTAGGAGGAGAGAGCTTCCTATATTGTCAAGCAGCTTTTTGTCAAAATCTTTTGTGTCTCTTGTGCTATTGCCTCTAAAAAGATTTCAATAGCTTGATTGATTTGTTTAAGAGGCTGCTGGAAACGTAGCCAATACAACACCAGACAAAGATGATACCATTGGACCCGAACGCCCTACCAAATGCTTCATATGAAAAAGAAAATATATGAAACCGAACTAATTGTTCAAATTTATTACAGTACAATATTCTTAAAAAAACTATCAAATATCATTGGTCTATATATTGAATATGCTCCACTAATATATTGTTTCAGTTGGAAACAGACTGTAAGAGAGGAGAAATATCCATTATGTTTTTTATGTAACAGTTTATTTAAAATCCTTCATAAAGGTATTTTTTAATGAAATTAAGCAATTAGGGGAAAAAACAAAGAATAATTAAATTAACTATAGATTTTTTTATTAAATATGTATAACACGTTATGTATATGTTTTATTGATTCTAAGATAATTTTTAGATATATAATGTTAAATTATAATGTTTTTTTGTTTTTATAAAAAAATTCTGTGGTGCAATTTATGACTTTTGAAATTACTTAAAAATCAACACCTAATTATTTCATTAATTATTATGTCTCTTATTTTTTGTTAAAAATGCTTTTTGTCATTGGAATTATTGAAGTTTTTTCAAGTAAAGTTCTTCTAAATCATTCTGGATCAACTGTAAGAATTTATGAGTGAAATCTATCTGATTATAAATGGAATTATTATAAAGTTATTGTCTTTAGATGGAGATAAATTGCTGCAAAATGAATAGTATTTAGCATAATCTTTATTCAAAAAAATGATATAGATCTTAAAATAATCCACTATGGATGTTTTGAATTTATTATGCCCTTTCGCTGTTCTGTTCTTAAAAATGAGTAGATGTAAGTTTTTAATTCATATCCTGCTTTGTGTAGTTTTTTATAGGTAAAAATAATGCGAAAAATATCAAAAGAAGGGCTTGTATTGATTAAGCAATTGGAAGGCTTGCGTTTATCAGCTTATGAAGATTCTGGTGGTGTCTGGACAATTGGTTATGGACATACAAGTGCTGCTGGTGCCCCAAGCGTTCACAAAGATATGCAAATTACGGAAAAAGAAGCTGAAAAAATCCTTTGTCAGGACTTGAGGGAGTATGAAGCTGTTGTTGAAAAAGCCGTTACCGTTCCTTTAAACGATGAACAATTCGCGGCATTAGTATCATTTTGCTATAATGTAGGAATCACAGCATTTCGTAGTTCTACACTTTTAAAAAAGCTTAATAAAGGTGAATATGAAGCGATACCAACCGAATTGCAAAAATGGACAAGAGTGGGAGGAAAACGTATCCAAGGTCTTGTCAATCGCCGAGCAACCGAAGCAGGATTGTGGGCAAAAGGAGCTCATGTTGCCCCCAATTATCATGTAGTAGAACCAGAAGGCGTAACAGGTATTTGCAAAGTAGAAGCTCTTGCACCAATCATAGGTTCTTTTTCAGGGCTTGGAGGTCTTTTTGCAGGAAATGGTCCTGTTCAATGGGTTCTAGCAGGCATTATGGTTTTAGCCGCTTGTACGGCTATGATATACATTGCTAAACGTTTTCAGGAACACCGTCTATGATTTTATGGATAAAAAAATATCTGACAATGACGTCAGCGCTCATAGCAGCTTTTTTTATAGCTTTAGTCAAAGCCTTTTTTCTTGGGAAAAAAGTTGAGAAGCAAAAGCAAACAAAAGAAGATTTCAAGATAGCGACAACACGGCTTGAGGTAGAAAATGAAATTAATAAGAAAAGTGATGCTGATGTGCGCACTAAGCTTTCTAGCTGGTTGCGCGACGAATGAACGAACTTCTTGTATTGGATGGCTGCCAATTTATTTGAATCGACAAGATATCAATGTCATTAGTCCAAATTTGGCGAGAGATATTTTAAAACATAACGAACAAGGTGAACGTTTATGTGGTTGGAGAGATAAACGGAAAATAAAGTGATAAAAGTATAATTCCTCTGAAACATCAATCAATGAAAAGATTTGAAAGAGGTGGATACATTCAGATTAAAAGTAAAAGCACTTAAAGGATTAAAACACTCTGGTGGTCGATTAGATTTAATTAGAGTAACTGAGGTGTCTGAATTGAAACTAAAGGATTCAACAGATTATGTTTGTGTAAAATGATTGAGTCTATTGATGTATTCTAAGGGCATCTTTGTTATCCTATCAAAAGAAGATAAGAAAAGATTTTATGGATTGCACTACTATCGTCGTTCAAAGAACTGATCATACACAAAGGCTCTGTTTTCAACAAAAATAACATCTAGGAGCTGGCATGCTTGAAGAAAAGAAATCTACGGAGCTATATAATGAATAATGGTAAGGCTTTTATGTGATTTGTAAATGACGTTGCTTCAGCTTCCTAATTATAATAATGGTGTTGACGATAAGGCAAATACTTTCGCACTGTATCTGCTTTTTCATGCTAAAGTGGCGGGAAAACATTGTGAATGATCTTGGCTGTTAATTTGTCTATAGGTAAATTCCCTATGTGGGAAATGACATGCAACTCCAGTCGAGAAAACCAGCAACCATTTTTGCTTTTATTTTTTAACTTAGCTTTTTTACTTTCAAAAGTCGCCTAGCAATTTCTTGAAAAATATTGCTTTACTATTTTAAGATAATTTTTTTCTGAAATAAAATCCTTCTTTTAAAATATTACGGTAATATCTTGCAAACTCATGTACTGCTTTTAGAGAAAGTTTGTAATAAGACCGTGCCTTTCACGGCTTTTATTGTGATGTGTATAACGGAAAAATTAAGAGTGCGTATTATCTTTTCGAACATTCAACTACAATCTTATTTCATCACAATATTTATCTTGAGAAGATACTTTTACAAAGATACTGATAATCTATAAATCGCTCTCCCCTAATTCACCTTCTTGCTCATCCTTCCATGCATTGCCTGTCCACCTTTTAAACCACCTTAAATTTTTGATATAAAATTTTTTCTTTAATTTTTATTTTTTATTGAATCATAAAAATGATATGTCTCAATCTCACCTCTATGCATCTTTATACGCTCTGATTCTTGTTTCTAAAGCCCAGATTGCCTACATATCGTACTGTTTTTATATTTAATGTATATTTTTAGATTTATTCCTAACTTGTTAGAAAAGTTTTTATATTTTGATAGAAATATCTTCTATCAGTTCACTTTTTTCAAAAGATTCTGAAAGGATTCTCAAAAAGTCTGTAAAGTTAAAGACTATTTAATACGTATTGTTTCTTTTTTAGAAATCAAAATTGGTGATGCCCCATTCCTTACCAGCAATTGTGTTATTTGCAGAGCAGTCTGTATAAGATGGTGTATAAAGTTAACTAAAGTTTTTTGAATTTCTAGCATATTGTTTAAAGACAAAAAACTCCCTCTTATTATGCAAGCAGCTTAGACATCGGCTGATAATCCTCCCGCTTATAAAAATCCTTTCTTTAATAACCTTCAAAACCACAATTAAAGTGGTGAAAGATAAAACAAGATTTTTAGGCGATCATAACGCACAATAAAATCAGACCAGTCTAAATGTTCAATGCTAACACCTGCTAAACAGTGGAAAATAAGTTTTAGCACGCATTCAAATTGGAAGGGCTTAAGCCCCCCGCGCGCTACGATGGTTTTCTACTCTCATCGTACGATTTACATTCCCTCTAAAACTTAATCGCTGTAAATATAAAAATCTTGAAGCCCGTTCTAAATCCGTGAGAGTTTCTGGATCTTGCTGTATTAAACGTTGAAATTCCTCACAACTGCTCATCTGAAATGCTAAATTTTTCATAAAAGGACGATAGTGGCGTTGTAACATCCCTAAAAAGTTTACGACATAACCTGAGAGATTATTGCTGATTTCAGGAGATAGAATCAATTTCTGTTCAAAGAAAATATCACTCATACCAACAAAAAGGTTTAGTCTACATGCCATGAGGAATGTCCTCAAATAATTTTGATATTTTTTTGATCAAATTTCTTTTGTTACCAATATCAGCAGCAACTGGTGTGGAATTAACAGAATGATAATTTTTTATCTTAAAATGTATCCATCATTTTTTACATTCTTTCATCTATCTTAGCCTTCTTTTCACAGCTTCAAATGATAAAAAGTAACTGCAATGTTAAGTCGTTTTGCATCGAACAAATTTCTCGCAAACTATCCCTATTGGCTAGATGACAATCCATCCTCTATTTAAAGAGAGAAAAACTTTTCTTTTTTATTCAGCGATAAAGTAAATATTATCCAATTACTTACGAGTAGAAATTCGATCAAATGGAAACTGTAATTCTTTCTACTCTGAGTAATCTTGTACCTATTTATATAGGTTTAGGAAAGCGTGCTGTTATGAGTATTCATAAAAATGCTTCAAAAATTGATATCAGCAAAACCTCTGTTTAAAAAAGGAAAAGATGTTCTCTTACTTGCTACTGAAGAAACTGTTCAGATTTGTCTTGATGTTGCTAAAGAGATTCCAAAAACATGAAGTTATCCCAACGCTTACAAGTGTGCCAACAATTCAACTTTGAGATAATAGATCAGTGCTAGAGTTATGCCAATCTCACCAATCTGTTGTTGTCTATGAAGAGCATAGTATCAAAGGAGAAGCTTGGAGATGCAATTGTTAAATCGCTTATGGAACAAAACATTCTATGCCAATTTGTATCATTAGGCCCCCCACCATCCCCATCTGCAATAAAAATGAACTGGATATTTTAACAAGTTATAAAATCAATCGAGAACGCATAAATAGTGTTAGAAATGACATACTATACAAAAAATATTCAACTGCTTCCTAATATGCTCGCCAGTTCAAAAACATCATAAATCATTGAGAAAACAAGAAAGAAAAGCACATTAATTCACGCAGTTTTGCTCTCAGTAAACGAGCTTTTTTAAAGATAGTACGGATATTTTTTTTCATTGCTTAAAAATGTACTCCATAAAAACAATATCACATCCATATAATATATTATCCAATGAACTTAATATAAATAATATATAGATTATAGAAATATTATTTATTAGATACATTTTTTATTATAATTATAGATTAAAATAAATACATATTGACATTTTTAATAATTTTATTTATATGCTATAACTAATATTATTTATATTAAAATAAAACTAAATGGATTTTATAAATTTACGTTTTATGCCAATATGGAAAAGAAGTAATTAACATATTATATTTTAATGTTTTTTATATATAGGAGGGAAAAATGCTCACAGCATTATTTATATCTATTTTTTCTATATCAACAGTTGTTTTACCTTTAATATCAGCGCTTGTTCCTTTTTATCCGTAGAATGAGCTTTTAATAAAGTAAATAAAATATGTATGCAATGTTATTATTGTTTTTTTTCGTGTTTATTATTATTAATACTTAATATTATTGTAGTTACTGAGTATTTTCTGTGATTTTATAGAGGAGCTTATTGATCTTTTCTATTTAACTTTAACTGTCAACATATTTTTAAAATATATAATTATGCTCCTCTATAAAAAGACTTTCTTTTTCTGAAAGAAGTATAACATATTGCTTTCATTGCTTAAAAACATCTATATTTACTAAACTCTTGCGTGTAATATCTTTGATTGTCTGAGTACCAGTCAGTGTCATAGCTACCCGCATTTCATTGGCAAAAAGATCAAGGAGATGCATAACACCTTTCTTACCTGCTGCTGCAAGCGCATAAACAAAAGCACGGCCAATCATAACAGCATCCGCACCTTGTGCTATCATGCGTACAACATCAAGACCAGAACGAACACCTGAGTCCACTAAAATAGTCAAATAATCCTTTACAGCATCCGCAATTGCAGGCAACGCTCGTGTTGTTGATAATACACCATCAAGCTGACGTCCGCCGTGATTAGAAACAACAATACCATCCGCACCAAATTTTACTGCTTCTCGTGCATCTTCTGGATCAAGAATACCTTTCAAAATCATTTTTCCTTTCCAAAAATCGCGAATCCATTGTAAATCATGCCAACCAATTGATGGATCAAAATTTGCACCAAGCCAACCAACGTAATCATCCAATGCAATTTTCTTTTTGAGATAAGCAGAGACATTTCCAAGATCATGAGGGCGCCCCATAACACCAACCTTCCAAGCCCAATATGGATGAGTCAAAGCTTGTAAAAAACGACGTAAACCAGCATAAGGACCAGACATTCCTGAATGCGCATCACGATAACGTGCACCAGGAATTGGCATATCAACTGTAAAAACCAACGTGCGTACACCAGCCAACCAAGCCCGTTCTAGTGCATCACGCATGAAACCGCGATCTTTGAGAACATAAAGTTGAAACCAAAATGCACCTCCAACCGCTTCTTGCACTTCCGCAATAGGACAAACTGAAACAGAGGATAGAGTAAAAGGAATCCCTTTTGCCGCTGCGGCACGCGCTGCTTTTACCTCTCCACGACGTGCATACATGCCCGTTAGCCCAACAGGCGCAAGTACAATCGGTAAATCAAGTGTCTGATCAAAAAGCTTGATTGAAAGATCAACTTCACCAACTTGCCTTAGAATCCTTTGACGCAATGCAAGTGCTTGAAGATCTGTACAATTACGTCGCATCGTTTCTTCAGCATAAGCCCCACCATCAATATAGTGAAAAAGAAAGGGAGGAAGACGACGCTTTGCTGCCTTACGATAATCAAGTGTTGAAGAAATAATCATTGATGGCACCATTGTTCCTAAATGAAAAGAGAAAACATCCTAAAACGCATAAAAGCGAATCCATGTACCTACCTATTCGCTATTCTCCCAAAGCACTCTATTGAATAGATAGAAGCAACAGAGACTGCAACTTTCTAAAAAAACTAATTGATAAAAACAACGTCTTTATTGCTCTTATCCAAATTTAAAATCTCACAGTATGAAGTATCATTAATAACGTATCTACTCATATATTCTTCATGTGCAATTAAAATGTTATACTCTCTTTAAAGCAATCCCTCTTCGAAAGCGATTGCTCCGTAGCTTAATTAGTCATAATTTAAAGTCGCTTCTCCCTCCAAAGATCCTTACATTATCAGTTATTAAGAATATAGAGTGTCATTAAGTATAAATCATAATCTCCTCCAAAAGATGAAAAAATCCTTTATTAATACTGGAAATAAAGCTGTCGCATACATGCAGAAATCTTCTTATATCAATATTCAAAACTGAGATCTGTTACTTATTCATGAAAGTTTATAAAAATATATAGTGCCTAATTCATATAAAGCATAAAAACTTTTAATGTTCATACCAATAGAAACCTTCATATTTAATTGAATAATTTTCTAGCAATATTATATCTTGAGGCTATAAATGAGTTACTAAAATTAGAATAATGTTTATTGAAAATAATTGTTACTAAACTGGAGTGAAAACTTATTTATTAACTCTTAAGGATAATTTTTATGCGGAATAAAATATACTGGTTATTACACTCTAGAAAAATTGAGTCAATTGCAGCATCCAATCTCGCATATTTACTTTGAAAAGTGAGTAGCTACTGTTATGTTGAATTTTATTAACCTATTGATTTATTATAATAATAAATATGAATAACATATTGAATATAGTAAAATTCTTTCATTGTAAATTTTGTCACGATGAAATAATCAAAACTATTCTTTTGCACATCATAAATGGAGTTCGTATAGATAGAACCTCTTGAAAAAAGAAGTAAAAATGCCTCTCATACCCTCTCAAATGCAAGAGATGAGATAACCTTGGAAATTAAAAATAGAATGCATGACGCCAGTTTTGCGAAGCACAAAATTTTCTTTTATCTAAAATACGCTTTCTGCATACATGTTATCAAAATTCGTGGTTCCCAACTCATTTAAAATGCTTGGACAACTTTAAACCCTGTGCTTGATAATGTGATCCAACATCATGTCCATAAAGGGTTGATGGTCGATTAAGCATATGCTCATAGACCAAACGGCCAATAATTTGACCATGCTCTAAGATAAAAGGAACTTCATGGCTCCGCACTTCTAAAACCGCTCTTGCTCCTTTTCCACCCGCCTCCTTATGCCCAAATCCTGGATCAAAAAAGCCTGCATAATGCACCCTAAACTCGCCAACTAAAGGATCAAAAGGTGTCATTTCTGCGGCATAAAGCGGAGGCACATGAACAGACTCTCGTGAAACTAAAATGTAAAATTCATCAGGATCAAGAACCAACTCCCTTTGACCACGATCAAAAAGAGGTTCCCAAAAATCTAAAACGTGGGCAACGGCACGTTTATCAATATCAATAACACTTGTATGATGTTTACCACGATAACCTATAAGCCCGTTTTTGTCTCCCTTTAAATTAATGGAAAGACCAATACCACCAACACTAATATTAGGAAAATCATCCGATATCAGTGTTTCTTGCCTTTGCAAAGTGTGCAACTCTATTTCATTTAAATAACTTTGCCCTTTTCTAAACCGAAGCTGTGATAAATGTGAGCCTGTATGCACCAAAATTGGAAATGTGCGTGGACTAATTTCCAAATAAAGTGGACCATGATAACCAGCACAAATTTTATCAAACTCCTGAGCATTATCCGTAATGACACGTGTAAAAATATCTAATCGTCCTGTAGAACTTTTGGGATTGGCAACAGCAGATAAGAATTCTGGTAAAGCTAAACTTTCTAAAAGAGGAACAATATAAACACACCCCGTTTCCAAAACGGCTCCGTCTCGTAAATCAAACTCATGCAACTTTAACCGTTCAAGCTTATCCAAAACTTTTGTATCAGGTCCCGGCATAAAAGAAGCACGTATACGATAAGCTTTCTCCCCTAAACGAAGATCAAGACTTGCTGGTTGTATTTGAGATCTATCAAATGGATACTGAGCCTTGAGAAAGTTATTCTCAATCAAAGCTTGTATATCACTATCTGCTAAAATACCGCTTATACGCGCCATATATATTGCCTTCCCTTTTTACATTGTTTCTTTTTTGACCTAGATGATAAACTGGTGCAAGCTATTTTAAAGTGATAAAAACTATTTTTATGTTTTTTCCAACCGACTTGTTAACATAAAATAAAATAGGAGGTATTGTAAAAATAATACCTCTCATGCTCTCTTATTCTTGAATGTCTCGCAAATGATGTTATCATAATTTTCTATAGAACCCTTAAGATTCCTGTTAGAATTTATTATGATTATACGCCATCTTAGCGAAAATATTATTAATCAAATCGCCGCCGGTGAAGTTATTGAACGACCAGCAAATGTTGTCAAAGAACTTGTTGAAAACGCTATTGATGCTGGTGCAACACGCATTGAAATTATTACAGCAAATGGTGGAAAAAATTTTATAAAGGTGAGTGATAATGGTTATGGAATTCCTGCAGATCAATTAACTTTAGCAGTTTCTCGCCATTGTACCTCAAAGATTACCGATGACGTACACAATATCTGCTTCCTTGGATTTAGAGGAGAAGCCCTCCCCTCTATTGGTTCTGTTGCTAAACTTAAACTCATTTCACGAACAAAAGATGCTGAGAGCGCTGCTGAAATTTCCGTTACTGCAGGAAAAATTGTAGGACCCAAACCAGCTGCTGCGAATCTTGGAACAATTGTTGAAGTTCGTGATCTTTTCTTTGTCACGCCAGCACGATTAAAATTTATGAAAACTGATCGGGCTGAAACAAATGCTATTAGCGATATGATTAAGCGAATTGCTATCGCATTTCCACATATCCGCTTTTCTCTTTCAGGACTAGACAGAACATCTATGGAATTGTCTGCTACAGAAAATAATATTCAAGGACAATTACAACGTATTACGCAGATTATGGGAAAAGAATTCGCCCCTAATAGCATTGCGCTGAATGCTGAACGCGAAGCGGTGCGCTTAACAGGTTTTGCCTGTTTGCCATCTTTCAACCGAAATAACAGCCTTCATCAATTTGCTTATGTTAATGGACGTCCCGTGCGTGATAAATTTCTATGGGGCGCTATCCGAGGCGCTTATGCTGATGTCATGACACGAGATCGTTATCCTGTCGCTATTCTTTTTATTGACCTCCCACCTGCTGAGGTAGATGTTAATGTTCACCCAGCCAAAACTGATGTACGATTCCGTGATCCAGGATTAATTCGTGGTTTGATTGTTGGAGCTATTCGTGAAGCATTGCAGCAATCTGGTATTCGTCCTACTTCAACCCGTTCTGAAGCAATGCTTGCTGCATTTCAAACACAACAATCATTAGCACAACAACCATTAGGCAGTTTTAAGAACACGCACCAGTTCTCTTCTTACAGTTCACAACCTCATCATTTTACCAGTGCTTCAATGGTCCAAAAACCATTGGATAGTACTCACTCTTTTGATTTAAAAGAAGATGCCGCTCCTATTATGGAGGGCTTAAATACACCAAGTGGGGATGCATACATTCCAAGCACGACATCTTCATCAGAAGAGTTATCTTATCCATTAGGAGCGGCCAGAGCACAAATCCATAAAAACTATATTATCGCCCAAACACAAGATAGTTTGATCATTGTCGATCAGCATGCAGCTCACGAACGATTGGTTTATGAAGCACTCAAAAACGCACTTTATTCCAAACCACTTCCTTCACAGTTATTACTTATTCCTGAAATTGTAGAACTCTCTGAAGAGGATGCAACATGCCTTTTAACGCATAAAGATGCTTTGCAAAAATTTGGATTAGGAATAGAACCATTTGGACCAGGAGCAATTGTTGTGCGTGAAACACCTTCCATGTTAGGAGAGATCAATGTCCAAGCCCTTATTAAAGATCTCGCAGATGAGGCTGCTGAGTATGATACAACAAATAATTTAAAAGCAATGCTTGATTATGTTGCAGCAACGATGGCCTGTCACGGCTCAATACGGTCAGGGCGCCTTTTACGCCCCGAAGAAATGAACACACTATTACGACAAATGGAGGCAATACCTAATACAAGTACATGTAATCATGGACGCCCTACTTATATTGAACTCAAATTAGCAGATATAGAACGGCTTTTTGGCAGAAAATAAGCCCTTCTTCATTTTTACAAGAAAAATATTTTAAAATTAACTCTCGACTTTATAATATATTTTATGGCACTTTTCTTGAATCTCTTGTATCAAGTAAAAAGGAGTTGTAATGTTTCCCAATGGTGAACGCGAAGCAAAAATTTATTATTCTAATAACGGATATGACATTATAGAATATGGTACCTATACCATTTGTGCTGTTAGCGGGCAAAAAATCCCTATAGATGATTTAAAATATTGGAATCATCACCGCCAAGAAGCATATGCTAGTTGTGAAATCTCCTATCAGCGCGAACTTGAGTGCAACCCATATCTCAAGCAATTGTTAAAAACAAAAGAAAAATAACCCCTCAAAAGCTATAAATTTAGCCTTTGCCTTTTAGACAAGAAAATTCAAGGGAACGTTTTCTAAAGCGGGTTATGACCTCTTCAAGGACCATACGACAGAAGTCTTTTTGAACAAAATCGACATTCACATCAAAGATAATAAGATTTTTCAAATCCTTTTGCATGTGAATTGTCTGTATACGGGTATAATCTTTAGCTGTTGTTGCGAGCCATAAATTGTGCATTTTAGCCTTTTGTATAAGGCTTTTTAAATTTTTATCTGTGAAAAAATAGTGGTCTGGATATATGTAAGTTTGCACCACATGACCAGACAATTCTTTAATAGATTTAAAAAATTTATCTGGATTGCCAATACCAGCAAATGCCAAAAATGATTTTCCTGAAACCTCATCAGAGGCACTGGCTTTAAGATGAGCACGATATAAAGGCTTTCCAGTACGCGAAACAAAAAAAGCGACATTATCAGGCGCATCGGAGTGACCAATCAATAAAACACTATCCATAAAAGAAAACTGCGTTTTTAATGGTACGCGCAAAGGTCCTGCTGGAAAGACAGCTCCATTACCAAAACCGCGCATCGCATCAACAACGAGTAACGCATAATCCATATAAAGACGGCGACTTTGAAATCCGTCATCCATTAAAATAAGATTACATCCCTCTTGTTTAAGCCGTTGTGCCGCTGCATAACGATTAGGTGATACAGCTACAAAAGCATGCCGTGCAAGTAAAAGTGCCTCATCTCCAACATCGCGTGCATTGTCATATTTTTCATTTACAAGATGTACCCCTTTAACTGATCCACCATAACCACGAGATATAATACCAGGTACGAAACCAAGTTCTTTAGCCACTTTTGTAAAAGCAATAACAACCGGCGTTTTACCCGCACCACCACATGTAAAATTTCCAATACACAAAACTGGCAGATCAATCACGGGAGGCTGTCTTGTCATAAAACGACTTGAAAAATAACCATACCCCCATGAAACTGGAGCTAACACAAAACGCAAAAAGCTTTTATTTTTCCACCAAAAACGAGGGGCGCTAATATGCATATCTACCCTGACGCTGACGTAAACCTGTTTGTATTACAAGGGGTTGTAAAAATGGATCTAAAATCTTTAATGTGCGCTCAAATGCACCTGCCATACCTGTTGCCACTTCATGAGCCTTATCAACCATTTCTTGCCGCAATGTTTCATTTGTTAAAAGCTTATACACCTGAATAGCAAGCTGTTTTGTATCTTGAACCATATATGCTGCATCACGCGTTAGAAATTGTTTGAACATCTCTTGAAAATTTGAAACATGAGGCCCTGTCAAAATAGCGGAACCAAGCAAAGCCAATTCCAATGGATTGTGTCCACCATTTCCACATAACGATTTACCAACGAAAGAAACTTTCGATAAGCGAAGAAAAAGTCCCATTTCTCCAATGGTATCTCCCCATAAAATATCGGTATTCATGTTTGGAACAGCATCTCTACTCCTACGAATAAAACTTAACCCCTTATTATCGCATTTTCTGATAAGATCTTCTGAACGTTCTGGATGACGAGGCACAATAATTGTTAATAAATCTGGCAAATAATTTTTAACAATTTTATGGACCTCAAAAGCAATCTCCTCTTCCCCTTCATGCGTTGAAACAGCTGCCCAAACTGGGCGATTGCCGATAGCATTACGATAACGTGCAAGCAATTCTTGATTTTCAACCAGAAAAACATCAGCCTTGAGATTACCAGAAAACGTAACAGATTTTACGCCAAGTGTATGGTAATAAGCTACATCTCTTTCATTTTGACCAATCGCCAAATCAATATCCTTAAAAATATGTTTGGCAAGAACACGTCGTTTTTGCCAAGCTTTAAAAGAACGTTCAGACATATGGGCATTAACCAAAATCTGCGGAATACGCATTTTTGCAAGTTCTTTAATACGAAGAGGCCAAATTTCTGATTCACAAATTAAGACGAGATCAGGCTTCCAATGACGAATAAAACGGCGCACTGCAAAATCTAAATCCAAAGGAGCATATTGATGAATCAACCTATTACCAAAATATTTTTTCACAAGAGTAGAAGATGTCACCGTCCCAGTTGTCATTAATACATTGATTTCCAATGATAAAATATAATTTATAAGTGGAACAAGTGCAAGTGTTTCTCCAACACTTGCTGCATGCAACCAAACTAACGAACCTTGGGGGCGTATATGAGAACTTTTACCTAAACGCTCTTTTTTGCGACACCACTCTTCTTTTCCACGAATAGCACGAAAGAACAAATAAAAAGGAATAACAGGACATAAGCAAAAACCAATCATTCGATAGCTTAAAAGAGCCGTATGTGCCTTTAATTCTACCATTTAAAATCACCTCATCCAGCTATTTTAAGATATCTATATACTTATTTTGTTAAAAAATTCATCAACACTATTGGTTGCATCCATATTTTTTAATATCATTCATATCTTAAATAAAAAAAGCTTAATCCATGAGAAAATTCAATACATATACACATTATTTAAATCTCTTTTAATTAAATTTTGTAACTTATATCGATTTTATCACTTCATTCTGCACCCTATAAAAAATCTTACTCAAAAATAACAAAACTACATTTCAGTCGATTATAATTTTTAAAATATAAATGATAAACCTATGACATAGATTGTATCAATTTTTTCAACTCACTGAATAAATACTTCTTATGATTTTAATGAGACTTTGAATTTTGCACGTTGGTATTTTAGAGAAAAAGCTTATTTTTACATATGTTAGGTATTGTCAATTTTTCAAAAAAATAACCCATATAGACATTACAACCTAATATAAATACAACAAATAAAATGTGTTTAAAAGAAAGCTCAATCTCTATTATTTCATTTCAATAAAATGAATATGTCAAACTAATCTTAAAAAACTTTTGAATAGTATAGAGTTCTCATTTTAAATTGTGATATAATCTCTTAAAGGTAATCCAGAAAAATCTAATCTTGTTTAATAGAGAATTTCTTAAAAGTCTTAAAGCAATTTAAATAAGAGTTTTCAAAATTTTAAATCCTCTCTTTTCAGGAGGTCGCAATGATATATTATTCCTTTTAAGATTGTATATAATCAACACAAAATGATTAACTTATAGATTGTAGTTTTAAATGAGTACTCAAGAAATCCTTATGAGGTAAGTTAACTTCATAAATCTATTCAGTTTCTCTAAGTTTCTAATTTTGGTAAAGTTTCTAACGACTTTCATGGTTTCTAAGCTTATAGTAATAACTCGTTGAAAAAATTCCAATAGATAAGTAACGAGTGCTAATAATCTCAACAGAGTAATAATTGCTATCATTAATAATGCTAATCTTTTTATTAATCTTAACGCATTAGTGTCTCATACCCCATTCAAAAGCAGAGTGACTATTCACAATATAATCATAAACTTCGAGTGATAGCTGTCATGATAATATTGCTGTTGTAAATAGGTTGATAGAAACTGTCTTGCATTTTTATTAAGCGTAAAGATGGTGGTGCAATAATGGATTTTATACCTTGCACGGACGCTATTATGAAATGGGCTTGGGTGCTTTGGGAGATGTTTCTTAAAAAAACATATGAATTTTAAACAACAAGCATATTCTTTTTTACGGCATTCTATTTTACCCGAAGAACGTACCTATGAAAAGGACGACTAAACAAAAGCATGAAGCAATCTACAGGTTATAATGACCAAATATTCAAGCTTTATTCTGCATCGCCTAACTCAGCATCAAGAAACTGATGCAAATCTACAATGTAATAACGTTGTAATGCATTATCTACACTGCTTTGTGCTTTTGCCTGCCATGCTTCTTGAGCGGATTGATAATCTGAGAAAATACCAACCACATCTAAATCATCAGGATTCTTAAATTGATTACTGTTAAGATTTTTTAATTCCCCACCAAATACAAGATGTAAATATTGTTTTTTTCCTTTGGTTTCAGTCATATGTGCCTCCATATCATTTAGATTATTTTAGCGCGCTTTTACGTGATTAAACTAACTTTGTTTGACGAACAACATCTATCATATCTTGACAGCAATTATTTTTACCAGCAATTAAAAGTCCATACTGGTAAGGTTCAATTCCATAAGATAGTAAAGGGGCATCAAGCGATAAAAAACACCCTCCACACTCCTGCAAAATAAGATCAGCAGCGGCAATATCCCATTCATGACAATTTGGACGAACTAATACGATATCAATTTCATCTTGAGCAACAAGAACAATACGATAAGCAAGAGAAGGAAGATAATGATAAAGACTGACTTGATTGAGAAAATCATCTGGTAATTTTTGTGCGAGCGATTTATCAAGTGAAATTTTATATTTTCGATGAACCTCAAAGGCTAAACGAGGAAGTTTTATCCCATTTAATGTTGCCCCTCCACCCGTTACAGCTGTATAAACATCTCCTTGAGCCGGACATTGTAGAACGCCCACAATAGGACGCCCATTCTCAATAATGGCAACCGAAATACACCAATAAGGATTGCCAGAAAGAAAACCACGCGTTCCATCAATAGGATCAACAACAAAAGAGCGCTCATAATAATCTTGTTTTTCTCGATTATCTTTTGTTTCTTCTGAAATCCATCCATAATTTGGACGAGCTCCAAGAAGCCTCTCTTTCAAGAAATGATCAATAGCAAAATCTGCTTCACTAACCGGGGAATTACCTTCTTTAATCCAGACATCCAACGTGCATCCAAAATACCGCATTGCTAAATCTCCTGCCTCTCGACAAACGTCACGCAAAAGATTTAAATCAGAAGAATGATGCGTGTTATTTTCCTGCAAGTGTCATCCCTTCAATTAACAATGTTGGAGCAGCTGTACTATAACGCCGATCAATATCATTGGCAGGTGTTAAATGTGCTAACATATGAAGCAAATCAGAACCTAGCGTTACTTCACTTACCGGATAAGCAATTTCACCATTTTCAATCCAAAAACCGGAAGCTCCACGACTATACTGACCAGTAATAAAATCAATGCCATGACCGAATAATTCGGTCACATAAAATCCATTTCGCAAATCTTTTATCATATCGCAAGGCGATACTAAACCCGGTTCAATAGCAAAATTTGTACTGGTCGGCTGCACTAATGATGCCGAACGCATACCGTGTCCATTTGTTTTAAGTCCCAATTCACGTGCTGTAGATGATGAAAGAAGCCAATTTTTTAAAATACCATTTTCAATAATATTGAGTGTTTGCCCCTCTACCCCTTCTCCATCAAAAGGATGAGAAGCATTTCCACGTAATCGCAAAGGTTGATCGGTTACATTAACATTAGGCTTCATCACTTCCTTGCCTAGGAAATTCTGTAAAAGACTCGTTTTTCGAGCCACAGAGGCTCCATTGACCATAGATGCGATATGCCCTGCAATTCCACGAGCCGTACGCGGATTAAAAATAACATCAACGCTCCCAGTCGCCGCACGAACTGCCCCCAAACGTCGAACAGCACCAAGCCCTGCATTCTTTCCCACAGTTTCTGCTGCCTCTAAATCAGAAAAATGTAAGGCTGTTGTATAATCATAATCCCGCTCCATCTGTGTTCCTTCACCTGCAAGAGCACTACAAGAACGTGAAAAACAACTTGAGCGATAGGCTCCACAAAAACCATCGCTGGTCACAAGAATAAACCCACTACGGCCATAAGCTGTTGCAGCGCCACCAGAATTGCTTACACCTTTAACATCAAGAGCTGCTGCCTCCGTTTTTAAAGCATCTTCTGTTAAAAAATGACTGCTGGGTACAAAATCATCAAAAAGATCAAGATCTTTAGGATACTTAACCAAACACTCTTTATCTGCCAAACCTTCAAATAAACTATCGGGAGAAGCTTTAGCCATCGCAACAGCACGTTCCGCAAGTTCTTGCGGATAAGATCCTAAATTAGCAGAAACACTTGCTACTTTTTTTCCAACAAAAACCCTTAGAGTAAAATCATTGCTCTCTGCTGCTTCTGTCGATTCGACTTTCCCAAAACGAACTGATACACTGGTAGAATGAGCATGAACAATAACAGCATCAGCAGCATCTGCCCCAGAACGCTTTGCTGCTTCAACCAGCGAAACAGCTTTCTCAATCTGGTTTTTATCAGTCATTATAGACTCCCTAAAATATTTTATTATTTACATTGATAAGCATTCTGACAAATTTATACAAATCAAAATATAACTCTTGTGTATTGATTCATAAGATTATGCACATTCATGCATTCTTTTTCTTTTAATGCATTAAATCATTTTCCTTTTAGCTTCTTTATGAAAAGACGTAATATGCCGTATATGCCGTAAAATCTCTTTAGTTTCAAGATTTCTCATGGGCCCTTATCATTTTAGGAGCCAAATCTCCACTGACAATCAAATCAACAGAACAATTGGCAATTAACAAAAGTCTTAGCAATAACACTTGAATTTAAGCCAAAGTCCTCAAAAATTCGAAAAGTATAAAATGATCTAAATCACAGGTCTTCCTTCCTCTGGGTAGTAAAAAACTTACCTCATATCTTTCCTATAGCATTCTTTAATTTCCAAGAAAGAATCAAGAAAATGCCTTATATTTGTATACACTTCTTTGCTTCTATAAACTCTCTCATAATGAGACGGCACTCTTGTAAATGAAATAAAACTTAAACAGAGTAAAAAATATTTCCTTCCATTATGGTTTCAACAAAATGAGCAGTCATAAACTTCTTTACCCTAATGGACGTAATATCATAAAGAACTCATTTTTATATTTAAAAGTAATCAAGAAATTATCTTGTAATCTTTCAATAAAATTAACAGTTTGATTTATACTTATAATTTATTGTTTTGTAATTTGTATAAAAAAGCCTAATAGCATAAAATTCTCTTTGTTTCGAACCTATTCATGTTGAGTCAATCACAACTATTTGCGAGCATATCATGAATAAGGGGCATATGAATGAAACCTATTTAAGAAGAAATCAAAATGCCTCTTATGAAGGTTTTAAATGCAAAAAATATTGCAACATTAGAAACAGGAAAATATTATGACGATATGGACCTACATCATAGAGAAGTAATGAACTTCTGAAACTTTCTCATTTTCAATGAAGAGAGCATCTTATAAGCTTTTATATATAAAAAAAATTCAATGAATTTCATAAGATTTTTAGCGCAAAATTAATCCCGTAAGATGCTTTGACACGATTTCAACAGCTAACTAAAACCAAATCATAGCTCATCAATTTGCTATATACTCATAACTAATTTCATTCTAACAAGGCTAAGATTTCTGCACCTTTTTTAAGGTATTAACTTCTTTATAAATGCACCCCCTTACAAGATGCTTTTGTTTTCAGTAAGAGCACGTCTACTCATTTCAATCATTGCATCGCGAAGATATAACTTAATTTTTGATCCAATAATCACTCCAAAGAAAGGAGCAAGTAAGCCATACATAATTACAGTATGACGAATTTTGTTATTGGAAGAACCAGATTTTGTTGAACAAATATATTCATGATTAAAACTCATACGTGTAAAAGGAAGTTTAGCATAATCAGAAAAACAAACATTTTTTATAACTTTATCAAGTGTAAAAGTTACTGTAGGTCCTTTTTTAGGTTTCATTTGGCCTACAGCTCCTACTTTAAAAGCACCAAAAAGTTCTACCCACTCAAGTTCGTGATCCCAAGAAGGCCATTTTGCTACGTCCTCCCATATAGCCCAAATTTGCTCAGCACTTGCTTCTGTGCTAATCTCTTCACTATATATCCATTTAAACATGATAATCTCCCCTTTTTTACAAATTCCTTATCTTTAGTGATAAAGAATAATATAAAAAAGTATCCTTAAAGCTGCACAACGATAAGATACTTAATACTCTCAGATTTACTTAATATGTAATGATTAAATCAACAAGGGATACTACTAAACTAAACACACAAATATTCAGGATAAATGAACAATATTTTCAATACTAAACAAAATATCTTTTTTAAATTTATACAATAACAAAAATAGACGTTACGCATCATATAAGATATAAATGCAGACTGCATAGCTTAAAGCTTTCAACTGCTGATGAAATGTGATGATTAAGGTATAGCAGAAAAAATTAGACAAAAAAGATCATAACTATTATCGAGGAATATATATCCTATTGGAGAAAAAACATCCTTCTATAGTAAAGCTAATAAAAATTCATCAATTCCTTTAACATTAGAATCTTTTATTGATTTTCTGCTTAACCTTTTAAAAACCATATAAAATGAAGAAAACTGTGTAAAAGCATTTTTTCATCCTATCGGATAAACACAAGAACTTTCTCAAGATGTAAGCGATCGTAATTTATAGAGACGTATTGCTGTTTCACCATAAAAACGCTCATCATCTAGATAAAAGACGTCAGGTAAATGAATCATTGTATCTTTCTTTTCTTCAAGTATGAAGAGTGTATCAGCTTTTGCCCACCCTCCTCGCAAAGCTTCTACAAAAGCACGTTCACCTAAACAATGGCTATAGGGAGGATCAGCGCAGATAACATCAAATGGCAGCATTGTTCCAATATTACCAAGTTTGGTTGCATCTCGACGCAAAATCCGCCCTATTGACTGTAATTCAAAGGCTTCGATATTTTTTTGAATTACCCCACGCCCCTCAACCGAGTTTTCAACAAAAACAGCAGCCTTTGCTCCACGTGAAAGTGCTTCGATGCCTAAAGCACCAGTCCCAGCAAAAAGATCAAGAATGCGTTTATTGGTCCAAAATTGTTCTTCACGGCTAGAAAGAATATTAAAAAGGCTTTCACGTGTACGATCACTCGTTGGGCGAATCGACTGATTAACAGGCGAAAACAAAACACGCCCAGCAAATTTACCGCCTATGATCCGCACGTGGACCTCCAAATCGCTTCGAAGTTTTTGCACCGTCCCTATGTGGTTTAGATTTTTTCATAGCACCACCAAACGATTTTACCTTTTTCTTTCTCTCAAAAGAATGCTCATCATGACCACCTTTTATCATTTTCTCTTTATCCTTTAAAAAGCGATCTTTCTTACCAAAGGGATGCGTCTCGTCATAAGATATTTTGCCATGTTTTTGAACAAACCTTTCCCTCTTCTCTTTGTATGACGGATTTTCTTTTAGTTTTTCCTTGCCTCGATGAAATGATTTTCTACCATCCAAATCGCTCTTATGATCATGCGATTTCTCCTCACTATAGGAAGGCTTTCTACGTGCACTTTGCGGACGTGCACCAGGAGCCATCCAAACATTAGCACGGCGAGAACGCGGTAGAAAACGCTCTGCTTTTCCTTCTTCACTTTTCTCCTTCTTTACATTCTCATGAGACTTTGTACTTAATCGTGCGCGACTATGTTCAACAGAACCATCTCTTGGTCGGCGTCGTATCGCCCTTTCACTTGAGAAAACCCAACCATCATTTGCAACAGAAAGATCTTTCTGGCTTTGCTTTTCTGCAACAACTGCAGAATTTGAAAATGGCTTAAGAATAGGAGCATCAAAATCTGCATTGGCTTGCATAATTAAACGCTCACCCAACTGATCTCGTAACATCCGCCCTTTTAACTCTTGCACGGCTCCTTCTTCTAAATCAGAGAGATGAAATGGACCATAAGATACACGTATTAATCGATTAACTGATAATCCCAATGCCCCTAAAACATTCTTTATTTCACGATTTTTTCCTTCTCGCAAAGCGACAGAAAGCCATACATTCGACCCTTGTTCGCGTTCAATTGATGCTTCAATCGAACCATAAAAAATACCATTAATTGCAATACCATTTTTAAGGTTATCCAGCGCACTCTGTTTTACTCTTCCATGAGCACGGACGCGATATTTGCGGACCCACCCCGTTACAGGAAGCTCTAATACACGCGCTAAGCCACCATCATTGGTTAAAAGCAAAAGCCCTTCCGTATTAATGTCAAGCCTTCCAACAGAAAGAACACGCGGCATTCCTTTTGGTAAATTACTAAATACTGTAGGTCTGCCTTCAGGATCACGGTTCGTGGTGACAAGACCTGCTGGCTTATGGTAAAGCCATAAACGCGTTCGTTCTATAGGAGGTAAAGGTTTGCCATCAACTATAATAACATCAGAGCGGCTAACATTAAAAGCAGGCGTTGTCACGACTTTACCATTCACAGAAATACGACCTGCAACAATCATCATTTCTGCATCTCGACGCGAAGCAATACCAGCACGCGCTAACCTTTTAGCAATTCGTTCACTCTCATTATTTTCATTCATTTGCGTTTCAAACCAATCTTTGCAAGTATGTTCAGAAAATTATTCACATGCACCATACCGCTTATCCTGAAAAATGAAGTAGCATAATCATTTATCATTTTCTATCCTTTAACGACAATAATGTATCTGCCAACTTGCAAGTTTGTTTTAAACTATTAAAAAAAATAGAGGTATTCTTTTCATTATAAAAGCGTAATAAATTATTCATTCCATAGCATTCCTTATCGAGATAACCTTTAGATTTTCTATACCTTCAGTAGAAAGAATATTATGACCTTGACGCCCATGGAAATAGCCCTTTTAGAAGCGCAAGAGGCTGCAAAAAAAGATGAAGTTCCCGTAGGTGCTATCATTACACGTGGAAAAGCTATCATTGCACGCGCTGGTAACTTTATAAAATCTGCATATGACCCTACAGGACACGCAGAAATACGCGCAATCCGTATGGCTTGTGAAACATTGCAAAGCGAAAGGCTTCCTGATTGCGATCTTTATGTAACACTTGAACCTTGTGCTATGTGTGCCGCTGCCATTTCATTTGCACGCATACGACGTCTCTATTATGCAACAAATGATCCCAAAGGAGGTGCTATAGAAAATGGCCCACGTTTTTATCAGCAAACAACCTGCCATCACAAACCTGAAATTTATTCTGGTTTCAAGGAAAAAGAAGCAGCTCAATTACTTAAAGACTTTTTTATACAAAAGCGATACTAAAAATAATTCTTCTTCCATAACTTTCACTCTTTAAAAACTATCCTACTTCTCAAAAAAGACTGTTAATTCTTCTGATATATATATATATAGCAAAAGCTATTTCGAAGCATTTTTTCTCTCTTTTAATTCTGCATATTGTTTCTATTAGATGATACATTCATTCAAAAGAATAATTCATTATTTTGTATATAAAATATAAAGTCCAAAATATCGTAGATATGCTCTCATTTCAAATTACATTGAAACAGTAAAAATCACTTTCTTGCACATCATAAGCGGAATTATCGTCTGGATAAAGAACGTTTTAGAAAAGACTAAAAATGTCTCTTATGAAAGCTCTCAAATGCAAAAATTATCGCAACATTGGAGTCTGTAAAATAAAATGATGGTATCCACTTTCTCCTTCCTAAGCATAAAGTATTGGAGCACAATAGATTTTACGTTATACTAGCCACATGAGCAATGTTGTAAAATGAGCTTGAGAAATGTTTCGTGTTAAGGAAACGCATAAGGAATCTCTCGATGCTGTTGTCATATTGCTATTTCATGAGAATACCCCCCTCCTACAGCAGCATTATAACTGCGCGCGAATGAGAGCTTGGTATCATAAGTAATTGGAAAAATACTTTACTTTAAATGTTTTGTCTTTTCCCTATCGACCAATAGGTGCGGTTTTTGCCGGTTGGCGATAACTTAAAGGTGGTTCAGTGAGATAGCGACGGTATTTTGAACTTCCAACTTGTGCTCTCTGACGACGTAAATATTCCTGTCGTTGCTTCGCATTCAACTGTGAAGGATTTTCTGAACCAACGCCATTAACTGACGATCCTTTGTGAGGAAAAGGAGTATTTCCTTGATGCTTCTTCGATGCTGCCATTTCATTGACAGATCTATCTTGTTGTGGTACCGGCAAAAATCTGCGTGAACTAGGGCTTGGTATTACAAGTTTTGGATGAGGTTTCATAACAATCTGGCTGCTGTTATTTGTTGGTGTTAATGAAGTGATATTAGCAACATCTTCAAAAAACTGTATTGAAACTGGTTTATTGGTACCATAGGTAGGAGCGGATAAATTGCATCCCGTTAAAACAAAGCACATCCCTAAAATTCCTATTGGAAATATTTTTATTTCACGTTTTCTCACTGCCTATTCCATTTCCTAGGTGTATGGCTGATTAATATTCCCGTTATTTATGAGAGAACGGTCCATACACAAATTTCCCCCCTGCAGATAAAACAACGGAATTTTTTTCGTACCACAAAAAACTATATTCATCAATATGAGAAATATACTTGCATTTCTTTCCTTTGATCTAAAACTTTAAATCTTGCCAAGAATCTGCAATTCCCGCAAAGCAGCTGCATCACGAGCAGATACATCCGGATAAGCTGGATCACTTCCAACATCTTGTGTATAACGCCATGATCGAGCACATTTTTTTCCTAATGCCTTCTCTGGATATACACCAACACCTTCAACATCATTCAAAGTAAAAGCATCAGAAGGTATCGTGTCCTGCGTAATTGTGAGTGCACTGGTAATACAGATCTCCGCCATATCCACATTTTCTAATGCCTCTCGTAAAACCAGATTGGAAATAAAAACAATAGGCGCAGCTTCCAAAGAGGATCCAATACGCTTATTAGCACGTTCAAGCTCTAAAGCACCTGTCACAACTTTACGGACCTGCCGAATTTTTTTCCAACGCTCAGCCAAAGATTGGTTTTGCCATTCTTCTGGTACAGAGCGAAATTGTTCCAAATGCACCGATTGGCTTCCTGGATAACGCTCTAACCAAGCTTCTTCCATAGTAAAAGGTAACATTGGAGCAAGCCATGTGACCATACGCTCAAAAATCTCACGGACAACCTGCAAGGAGGCCTTGCGTTTTTTTGATGAAGGCGCATCACAATAAAGAGAATCCTTGCGGATATCAAAATAAAATGCCGATAACTCAATGATTGAAAAATCCAATAATGCACGCATAATCTTTTTAAAATCAAATTCATCGTAAGCGCGATTAATCAACTGATCAAGTTCAAAAAGCCTATGCAATATAAATTTTTCAAGATCCGGCAGTGCACCATAAGATACTTCTTCTCCATCATCATGTGCTAAAGTTCCTAGCATCCAACGAATTGCATTGCGTAGTTTACGATATGAATCCACATTTGTTTGAAGTATTTTTTTGCCTAAACGCTGATCTTCCCAATAATCGGTTGTCATAACCCAGAGACGAAAAATATCAGCTCCAGATGTTTTAATGATCTCTTGCGGAACAACCGTATTGCCTAAAGATTTAGACATTTTCTTACCATTCTCATCCAAAGTAAAACCGTGTGTGATCACGGCTTTATAGGGAGAACAAGCACGCGTACCACAGCTTTCCAAAAGAGAAGATTGGAACCATCCGCGATGTTGATCTGAACCTTCAAAATAAACATCAGCAGGCCATTTCAAATCAACCCGATCTTCTAACACAAAGCTATGGCTGGCTCCAGAATCAAACCAAACATCCAAAATATCATAAACCTGTACCCAAGGCTCATGTGCACGCTCACCTAAAAAACGTTCACGTGCTCCTTCAGCAAACCATGCATCTGCCCCTTCTGCTTCAAAAGCCCGTAAAATACGCTCGTTCACACCTTCATCTTTTAGAATAACACCATCCTCATTCGCAAAAATACAAATAGGAACACCCCAAGAACGCTGACGAGAAAGAACCCAATCAGGACGATCTTCTATCATAGAAGCTAGGCGGTTTTGTCCAGAAGACGGCACAAAACGCGTTTTTGAAACAGCTTCCAAAGCCCGACTACGTAAAGTTGAACCATCCCCAAAATCTTTATCCATTGAAATAAACCATTGTGGTGTATTGCGAAAAATAACGGGTTTTTTTGAACGCCAACTATGGGGATAGGAATGCTTTAAACGCCCCCGTGCAAACAATCGATCTGCTTTAATTAAAGCATTAATGACCTCTTTATTGGCATCACCCATTTTTCCATTATCATCAATAACACGTGCAGGTCCTCCTTCACGATCTGGTCCTAAACCTGGAACATCTTTCGTATAGAACCCTGCATCATCAACAGGAAACGGTATAGATGAATCAATCCCCGCTTGCTCCAGTAAGGACTTATAATCATTCCAAATATCAAAGTCCTCACGCCCATGGCTTGGTGCTGTATGGACAAAACCTGTACCAGCACTCTCTGTTACGTGCGAACCATCAAGCAATGGAATTTTATAATTATACCCTCCAGCTAAACCTTTGAGTGGATGAGAAAGAACAAGAGCTTTCAACTCTTCAGAAGAAATAACACGCAAATGCTTCAAAACAAGTTTGGCTTTTTCTCCACAACTCATCGCTAAAGCGTTTGCAAAGAGAAGCTTTTCTCCCACTTGAGGACCAAAATCATTTTCAGCACTTTCAACTTCGTAAATACTATAAGAAATTTGCGAAGAATAACTCACTGCACGATTGCTTGGAATCGTCCACGGTGTTGTTGTCCAAATGACGACATGAGCACCATATAAATCATCAGAATTTGCTTCAAAAACAGGAAACTTAACCCAAAGCACCTCTGATTCATGATCATGATATTCAATCTCAGCCTCTGCCAAAGCCGTACGCTCCACAACAGACCACATCACCGGCTTGGAACCACGATAAATCTGATCTGACATAGCAAATTTTATCAATTCACTGGCAATGCGTGCTTCTGCATGAAAAGCCATTGTAGTATAAGGCGTGTTAAAATCTCCCACGACACCAAGGCGTTTAAATTCTTCACTTTGAATGGTTACCCAATGCTGTGCAAATTCACGGCATTCTTGACGAAACTCGTTAAGAGGTACCTCATCCTTATTTTTTCCTTGTGCTCGATATTTTTCTTCAATTTTCCATTCAATTGGAAGCCCATGGCAATCCCAACCAGGTACATAATTTGCATTAAAACCGCGCATTTGGAATGAACGAACAACCACATCCTTTAGAACTTTGTTTAAAGCATGCCCGATATGAATATGACCATTTGCATAAGGCGGACCATCATGAAGAATATAAAATGGACGATCTTTTGCTTGTTGACGCAATTGCGCATAAAGCCCCATATTTTCCCAACGCGCCATCAATTCAAGCTCTTTTTGCGGAAGCCCTGCACGCATAGGAAAATTTGTCTGTGGGAGATAAAGAGTTTTTGAATAATCTATTGTTTCATTTTTCACAGCCATTGTGAAATATCCCTGTCCACTTTTACGATTTCATTTTTGCATAACTTCCCTGAACCCTGCAACTCTGGTTTTTATCTATAGGGAAAGCCGAGCTTATCATTCGTATTAAGCAGCGATCAGGAAAATATATCATCACAATCTATGGGCTTTATCATGAAATTCACAAGAAAAGAAACCAAAAAGTGATCTTAAAAAAAATAAAGGCTCCACTGACAGTGGAGCCTCTTAGAAATTTACTCTTTAAAAAATTAGAATTTATAAGCTACACCAACACGGAAATCATTGGTTTTGTAGTTAACTTCAAGTTTTTCCTTTGCAAATTTCTTTTTACCAAAATCAGAGTAACGATATTCTGCACGTACAATCACATTATCTAGAAGCGAGAAATCAACGCCACCACCAAGTGTGTAACCAATCATAGTTTTTGTTTCATCAGCTAAGTTCTTAGAAGAAACGACTCTTCCATCCTCATCCTTAACGGATATTGATACAGTGTCTTGGAATTGTCCATAAGCAATACCACCAGCAAGATAAGGCATAAAGCGATCAGCAGCAAAACCAATACGTACCCGTGTAGCACCACCCCAATTTTGTTTGAAAGTATGACTTAAAGTTTCAACTGCATCCTCTTGATCAAGACCAAGTTCAGAAGCCATCTTTTTTATTTGTTCTATACCATATACACTGGAAGCGTTCTTATCCACCGCTTGTGTACTTTGTGCACCGTGTCCAGACATATTCTGTCCACCATGAGAACGAGAAGCATGTGGATTAGTACCATTCGGATGAGCACCAGAGCTATGCCCACCTGCATGAGGTGCACCATGTGCATTAGCATTTCCACTACTATGGGAAGAACTATGATGACCTCCCTGTTGGGCTCCGCTTGTTCCATTAGAAACTTTTGTTTCTGAACCATTGGATGATCCTGATCTCGCGAGTACAAGTGATGAACTCGGTACTGTTCTTTCTACTGCTGATGGTTGTACCGATGTAGGTGCTTTTGCTGCTGGCTGTACTGCTGGTGCGGTTGCAGTAGGTTTTACTGGTGCAGGTTGTACTTGTGCAGGCACTACTAATACAGTATTTACAGGCGCATTAGCTCCATTTGCCCTTACGCCTGATGACTGATCTACTACAGCTGATCGCGATGCTGATGTTCCTACTCCTGTTGTAAGGGATGTCGGTTTAAGTGCAGCTGGCTGTGATCTACCTACTTCACCTAACGATGCCCCTCCTGTATCTGATCTTCCCAATGAGGACGATACCGCTTGCACTGTTTTAGGGGAGACTGGTTGTGTTACCGACGATTCAGATGGCGTTTTTGATGATGGTGTTGGAACTCCTGATGTTCTTTCCGACGTCACTGTTTTTCCTGCTGTTGCACTAACATCGCTAGACTTTCCAGTTGTTGCTGATTGATTTGATTGTGCTTCTCCTGCTCGTGACGATTGAACTGTAGTTACTGGTTGAGCTGGTGCTTGACTGGATTGCGTTCCAACAGATTTTTCTGAAGCGGATCCTTGTGTTCCTTCTGATGTTACTGCTCGAGGGACTGGAGGCGTTTGTGTTTGTACTGATCTGCGGGATCTTACGACTGCATTTTCTACTGTAGTGTTATCAGCCGCACCTATGGTAATGGTCTTTGTGTGTTTTTTTCCAGATATCATTAAATCCGTATCGATGCCAAAAATAAAGTTATCACCGAGATCAATATTAGAACCTGCATAAAAACCACCTACAAAACCTGAAAGTTTAGGAGAAAACTCTTTATCCAGGGGTAAACTCTTTTCTTGACCAACAAGAGCCATATCAGCTTTGCTCGAAAAACCACCAGCTTGGACACCTAAATAAAGACCTGTCCATGAAAAAGTAGGTGCAACAATGGTAGAAGTAGTCGATGATGCTGGCTGATGAGGCATCATAACATCAGCAGCTAGTGCTGTAGACGC
Source organism: Bartonella sp. AP21QHHD (assembly GCF_042196205.1). NCBI lineage: Bacteria > Pseudomonadati > Pseudomonadota > Alphaproteobacteria > Hyphomicrobiales > Bartonellaceae > Bartonella > Bartonella sp. AP21QHHD. The sequence goes on from NZ_JBHIPT010000116.1 coordinate 41,435, forward strand.
TGAAATTAAAGAAAAAATAGACGCTGTTATTAAACGTTTTGTATTCATAAAATCTCTCCAAATATCCAAAATGAAATTCATATAGAGCATCTTTTCTGAAAGATCTGTAGCAAAAATGACACACTCACAAAAAAATAAAGAATTTTTGCAAATAAGGCTTCTTAAACTTTTAATTTTGCATTCAATAAGAATTTGTAAACTAAATCACACTAAAATTATGTGTATTAAAGTTGGATTCATTTTCATTAAAGTTTCGCATAACTGTTAATGATAATATTCTTTATAAATTTCTTTTACCAAAATCTAAATAACAGTATTCTGCATACAATAAACTATTATCTGTTATTGCAAAATCAATACCAGCGCAAACAGTGAAATCAAATATTGCCTTTTTTAAAACCAAGCGCCATCAAAGTTTCATCTATTTACCAGCATGATCTACTTTTAGTACTTTAGCAATAGTATTTTGTATCTAAAATTCAGAAAAACAAAGAAATTATTCAAACACTCGCAAAAAAACTTTTAGATTCTTTGCATAAGCATCTTCATCACGCCACATCACTTTGATTTATAATGATAACTTAGTTTTTTTCATATTGAATGAAAAAACTAATACTGTAGGATTTTATCATTCCAAACCTGTTTATGTTGTATTAATCAAAACCACTTGCTTGCACATCACAAGCGGGGTTGATGTGTGGGTAAAAATTGTACAAGAAAGGAGTAAAAATGGTTCTTATGAATCATCTTAATGCAAGGGCTGTCGCAACATTGGGAGCTGGCAAATATAATGATGGTGCCGGCTTGCTTCTTCACAAACGTAAAGATGGTGGTGCTCAATGGCTTTATCGTTATACCATTCATGGTCGGCGCCGCGAAATGGGCTTGGGTGCGTTGCGAANGGCAAACCAATGGCGTTCTGTTTTGCATGAGGGGCATGACCCCATTAAAGAACGCGATAAACAAAAGCGTGAAGCAATAAGCAATCTCCATTACTTAAAAGACATTGCCGTAGATGCTTTTGAAAGTCGTAAAGCCGAATTAAAAAGAGATAGTAAGGCTAGTGATTGGTTTTCACCTTTGCGGNTTTTGAAAGTCGTAAAGCCGAATTAAAAAGAGATAGTAAGGCTAGTGATTGGTTTTCACCTTTGCGGCTTTACATTCTCCCTAAATTAGGTTGCCTCCCCGTTTCAGAGATTACACAAACAGAGATACGCGATACGCTTTCTCCCATTTGGCATACAAAAGCTGGAACAGCTCAGATAGCATTGATACGTCTTAATCTTTGTCTCAAACATGCGGCTGCTTTGGGTTTGGATGTTGATTTACAAGCAACAGAAAAAGCACGTGCTCTCTTAGGAAAACAACGTTATAAGATCATTAATAGACCAGCAATGGATTGGAAAGATATACCAGCTTTTTATCAGTTACTCTGTAAAACACAAAACATAACACATCTTGCTTTGCGTCTGCTTATCCTTACAGGGGTTCGTACTAATTCCTTGCGTCATATTCGTGAAGATCAAATTGATGGCGATATATGGACAATTCCTGCTGAGAATATGAAAGGAAAGCGTGATACCACAACAGAATTTCGCGTGCCTCTATCAACAGAAGCATTAGAAATTCTAAAACAAGCGCGCTTGCTTTCTCGTAATGATTTCTTTTTTTCTGCTAGAGGTCGTGGTTCCCTCACTGAGAAATGTATGGCTACGTATATGAGAAAAAATAAAATTGAAGCACGTCCGCATGGTTTTCGCTCTAGTTTACGCAATTGGCTCGCTGAAACAACCGATGCCCCTTATGAGGTCGCTGAAACTATTCTAGCTCATATAATAGGAGGGCAAGCAGAACGTGCCTATTGTCGGACTGACTATTTAGAACAGCGCCGCGTTTATATGGATAAATGGGCGGCTTATGTCACGGGTCAAACCTAAAATATGGGGTGCATAACCCCATTATCTGTGGATAACTTTAGCTCTCTTTTCTCTCATTCTTTCTCAATAAGAGTCATAAATTATCACATCAGAAATTATATGATAAAATATTGTTTTCTATAAATAAAATACCTTCAAAAATGAACCAAAATGTGGTTAATAAATGGTTATGATTTGTTTCTATTTTTTGAGAATGAAAGGATTTTAGAATGACAGAAAATGATATTCTTTTAACTGACCGTGAAAGTGCAAAATTGCTTCATATGAGTGTCCCGCCGTCATGCTACCAATGGCTCTCTCCCCAAACCCCTAAAATTTGGTTTTTTATCCCGTTGGTTACAATCGGATCTTTTGAATGTCATCGAGCAAGCAAAACAGCAACGTTATAACGACGTGGTATAAAAAAACTTGTCACGTAAGGACGGACAAGGCTTTCTCAAACTCATCACTCTAAAGATAGCACAATCCGTCCTATGACGCAACGTTATAGGATTACCTAAGTGTATTCCATACGTCATATCGCTTCACATACAGCATTTTGATTGTTGATTATCAACGGCAAAATTTAGTGTTGATATTTAAGAGTGTTTTTATACTTTTTTTACAATACGGACTATTTAAGCGCTTCTTGACACTGCGCCTCGGGATGACAGCACTTGGACGATACACTGGAATTCTATCATCTTTACAATTTCACACCATTTTCCATTTTTAATTTTATAGTGAAATCCCGATTGAATCACACAACCATGAATCATTGCCCATTCATTTAAATCCAATTTACTATTTTCCGAATCTATATTATAAGGAGATGATATACCACACTCTAACGATGCTTTTTCTACCTCAGTAAAGTCTACACTTGGCTTTTGCCATATAACAGAGTATGTTGAAGGAGGCTTTGAGTTACATCCAGTAATACTTAATAGAACTATCCCACTTAATAATTTAAACAGTGTATTCATTTTTTTTCCATAAATAACCTAAACCTAAATAATCTAAAATTGCACGAGGTGCATAAATTTTTGTATTATCATTATGATGTGTTCCATAAGTATCTTGACATTTTTCCCCGCATTACCATAACACTTATGGATACTAGGGTTATGCCCGATAAACGTTCCCCCTTGCTCTATCATTGGAATTGCTGGTGGATAATACATAGGGGAACTTCAAGGGTACCTTATAAACAGGAGGTAGATTGTGACTAATTCCTGTACCAATGGGATTAAATATATGGTTTTGTAAATAAATATGATCTTTTTTACCATCACTCACATAATATAGTGCATTCGCTATCGATAGAGAGTTATTAGCTGGTCCCAAAAGATAGATATCTGTTTTGTCTGCTATACCGTGAATGCCATGCTGTTCAAAGTCACGCATTCCATTGCCCACTGTAAGACTACTCGGCTATGCGCACTAACGATCGCCCCTGTATTGCCATAATGATAGATAAAATCTTGTAACTTCTTGGTTGAATTACTCCATCCCCCAAAATACTCATAAATCGCTACTCCAATCTCTACGAGCCTGTCTTTAGCTTGTGGGTGGTATGTAAAATAAAGGGGACCATTTTTATTAACAGCCAATTGGACAGCATTACCCGTAGCATCATCGGGTGAATTTAAAATGCCATTGTAGAACATATAAACAGCGCCATCAGAGCCAGCTTGTAAATGCTGCTCATCTTCAGCATTTAAAAAGTGATACAGAGTAATGTACTTTCCATCGCTGCCTTTTATATACTATCCATTCTTATCAGTTAAATAGAGTACATTGCCATTTTCATCGTGCGCAACTTCTCCCTCAGGATGCTCTTTGACATTTGTCATTTCGCGCACTTTGTCCTAGTATCCAAGCCCTTCATCCGATAAATCATTGATCATATCTACGCGATTATGAACGATGCCCTCAAGCGGTGTTACGGTTGAGAGAGCCAATGATTTGTCCAGCATCTTGCCCCATCGCCGTCTGTCCAGTTATATCAGTAAGGATGATACTCCCATCACTGATAGCAGATTTGGTTTCCCCTTCTGCTCCATCCTTGGTTTTGCCGTGATTTAAAACATTTTTGGCAATGTTCTTTATCGTGTCATTCCCAGAAATGCTAAACCCATGGCTGCTGGCTTGAGCATGCGCACTGTTGGTGATATCACTGCTACTGATACTTCCTGTGGTCAGGCTGTTTTTTCTGCCGAGGCTGTGCTTTCAATAATACCTCCGGTCAAAGTTGTTTTATCTTTAACAGTGATATCAAAACCGCCATCACCAGCTTTAACCCCTGTTTGCTCCACAACGCGGTGATAATCACTGGAGGATTTATCCTTTTGGAAAGAGGCGCTCATAGAGCCCCCACCTATTTACTAAGGAAATAAACGTGTGTAACATCAAACATATTATCATACAGCCTGCTAAAGATGAGAACTTTTGTTTTTTTACCATTGGCTATGAAAGAAAATCCTTTGAGAACTATTTCAATCAACTTATCAAAAATAATATTAAACTTTTGTATGATATTCGTAAAAATCCAATAAGCAGAAAATACGGATTTTCAAAAAGACAATTAGAGAAAGTTGTAAACAACATTGATATTGAATATATGGCATATGCCTGAACTTGGAATTACCTCTGAAAAACGAAGAAATTTGAAAACACAAAAGATTATGATCGCCTTTTTGAAGATTATCAAAATACAACTCTCAAGGATAATTCTTGTGCAATAAACAAATTATATCAAATTTTTTTAAACAAAAAGCGCGTTGCAATCACCTATTTTGAAGCTAATGTATGCATGTGTCATAGAGGACAACTCGCATTAGCTCTCATTCCATTGCCTGATTGGAAATATGAAATTAAGCACATCTAAAAAAATAAATTTGCATATTTTTAAAAAATGGGAGTGCCCATATGCCTCCCAGCCCCCTACCCATTCCTAATAACTTTTAAGTGATGCATGATTCACGCTACGGGTGAATTCTGCACAAATCAAGGAAAAGAAATATGAACTGACTGATGAAACAATTGAGGTTGGTGGATACATTACACTTTACTGCATCCGTGCTTTGAGAGACTTTGGAGATGTAAAGGCAGGTGATCTTGGCACTTTTATACAAAAAGAAGACAATCTAAGTCATGATGGCAATTGCTGGATAAGTGATGATGCAAAAGTCTATGATTATGCCAAAGTTTTTGGGGATGCACAAGTTTTCGGTGGTACATTTATTAGTGGAAAAGCTAAAATTTATGACAGTCCATTGATTTCCATCAGAGCAAATATACGCTGGCTATTAAACAAGCGCAAAATGGCATCTCCAAGAAAATAAACAGACTTACAAAAGGCTCTTTCGATTGGTTATTGCATCAGTATTTACAAAGCATGCAATGGCATAATCAATTAGAATCTACTAAAAAAGTTAAATATCGAATTCTGAACAATGTTTCTAAAAATATTGCTGATCGTGCACATAAAAGCATAGAAAAACACCACATCCTTGACGCCGTAGACAGAAGGCGAGCTACTCTCGCAGCGGCAAAATATTTTTTGACCTCTTTAAACGATCTCTTTAATTGGGCGGTTGATAATGCCCTTTTAAATAGAAATCCTGCCTTTAATATAAAAGCACCAAAATCTTTAAACAGTGAGGGATTGCTGCCATGGCTAGAAGAGGACATAGACAAATATTATCACCGTTGGTCACATGGTACACATGAACGCGTCTGGATTGATGTTCTTCTTTATACAGGCTTGCGTCGTGGTGATGCCGTTCGTATCAGCTGGAAAGACGTCAAAGATAATATCATTTATCTCAAAACAGAAAAGAGCCAATTTAAAACAGATGTTTTTCTTCCTATTTTACCAGAACTAGAGGAAACCCTTAAAATTGGTCCCATAGGTGATCAAACATTCATTTGTGGTAAAGGTGGAAATAAGCTTGTCAAAGAAAGTTTTGGCAACCTCTTTCGTGAAGCATGTAATGCGGCGGGTATTAAAAAATCAGCGCACCGATTGCGAAAATTAGCAGCAAAACGTGCTGCCAATGCTGGTGCTACGGTTTCACAAATGAAAGCGCTTTTTGGCTGGAGCGAAGATAAAATGGCATCCCTTTGTACCAAAACAGCCGATAGAAAACGACTTGCAACAGAAGCAATCAAAAAGCTACAAAAAAGTTAGAGCAATGGGCGGCAGCTAAAAAAACAAACCAAAGCACCATCAAAATTATTAACGAAATCAAAGCGGCGTTTGAGGTGTATCAAAAACAAGAAGAGAAATAGGTGGTTGTGCCTGTTGCTTTGTTTGCCATAAATTATAGTTTGTTTGCATATCCAACCAAAATTTTGCTTTACTAAAACCAGCTAATTCTAATTTAATAGCAAGCTCGGTACTTATAGAAGCATGTCCGTTAATCACTCTTGATAAAGAAGCTCTTGTCATATGGAGATGATCAGCTAATTTTTGTATTGTTATCCCCATTTCTTCTAAGAAAGCTACTTTCAGAACTTCACTCGGATGTGCGGGGTTATGCGTCATTTTTTTCATTCCTCTCATCAATGGTAATCTTGATAATCAACAAGCTCCACATCTGTTCCTATAAAGCGAAAAGTAACACGCCAATTTCCATTCATCCATATAGAATAGTACCCTGTAAGTTCACCTTTAAGAGGGTGTATTTTAAAGGCAGGCGCTCTCAACATTTCAGGCGTAGTAGCACTTGTTAAAGCCGTTAAGATAACGCGTAATTTTTTAAGTGATCTGGTCAAATAGCTTTTGTGGAACCTGTTGTATAAAATAATTTTAAGCCCTTATATTTAAAACTCACAATTGCCATTACCGCCCCTTGTCGTATATCATTGCTATACGGTTAATAACAAATAAGAGTTAAGCCCATGTTAGAAATATCTGATTCTATATCTGGAAAAAATAGATAGGAATAAGTGATAAAAAGCTTCAAAAAGGTTAGGGATAGACACTCAAAAAACATAATAGAATCAATGAATTATAAAACCCTTTACTCTTGTAGTAAATCACTGATTTTAATTACCTTTTTTACACTCTTTTAGTGGTGCAAAACTATAACGATGTAATCCTATAACTGGTCCATATTTATCAAGAGCTGTACGATGCGCTAGCGTTGCATAACCTACATGCTTCTCTAAACCATACCCTTTATAAACTTGTCCTGTACATTCCATCATCCGATCACGCGTTACTTTCGCAATAATAGATGCGGCTGCAATTGAAACTGAACGCTGATCGCCCTTAATCAATGCCATTGCAGGACAGGACAACTCAGAAGGAATATCACGCCCATCAACAAGGACATAGTGGGCTGGAATGGCTAATCCTATAATACAGCGACGCATTGCTTCTAACGTTGCTTTTCTAATATTAGATTGATCAATTGTACGAGCACAAAGACTGGCGACTGAAACCGCTAATGCACTTTGCAAAATTTCATGATAAAGTCTATTTCGTTGGAAAAAAGAAAGTTTTTTTGAATCATTTAACCCATTAGGAATACGATCTCTATCCAAGATAACGGCTGCTGTTACCACAGGTCCAGCGAGAGGCCCCCGTCCTACTTCATCAACACCTGCTATATGAAAAAAACCCTGTTTTTGCAAATCCAATTCGCACGAAAAATTTGGTTGAAGCGGCAAATTAAACATCTTTGATACATCACAAATACAACAAACATACATCTATTTCTGTAGCCTGATCATTTTTTGCAAGCATTACAGTTTTAAATGGCTCTTCAAACATTCCACGAATTCTTGCACAAAAAATAAAAAAACACATTTCTTTGGTTACCCTCTTTTATTATGTATAATAAAATCATGATAAAATAAAAGCTTTTATATTTATTTATCAAATATTTCCTAAAGTCATGATAGGTTTTACAAACCAATTTGGGTACATTGATTTGATAAAAAGAGCTGCTTGTTGCGCCGTTTGTTTATTTTTAAAAATGCCAAAGCAAGTTGCTCCCGTTCCAGACATACGGGAAAAAAGAGCCCCACATTCATCTAATATAGATAACACTTCAGCTAACTGAGGTGCTATTTTTAATGCAGGAGAAAAAAGATCATTACGCGTTTCTTGTAAAACTTCAACTAATGAATCAACACTCTTTAAAGCGTCTGTATTAATTTTTAAAGAAGGATTATGACGCTTCTCTAACGCTTTAAAAACAGCTTGTGTTGAAATCTCTTGTCCATGATTAACCAATACCATTGCTAATGAACAAGCTTCTTTTAGTCGTATCATCTCTTGACCAATTCCTTTAACCAAAAGCGGCTGCTGATACTCTAATGCACAAAGGCACATGGGAACATCAGCACCAAGAACTAAGCTCTTTTTTGCTAATTCTTCGTAAGAGCAATCAAGATTCCACTGCCGACGCAACATGCTGATAACCCCAGCTGCATCACCTGAGCCACCACCAATGCCTGAAGCAACAGGTAATGTTTTTACAAGCCGAAAAAAAGCAGGTTGAGCACATTCCGGAAAAGTCTTATGCATAAAGTCCCTTGCGCGAATAACCAAATTGTCTAAATGAGAAACAAGCCCTTTTGCAAACGACCCCGTCAAAACAAACTGATTATTTTCACAAGGTGCATAGTGTAGACAATCACCGCTAAGACTAAAATAAACCAAACTCTCTATTAAATGATACCCGTCAGCACGTTGCCCCACAACATGTAGAGCTAAATTCAATTTAATAGGTGTAAATAAATAGGAATATCTTTGGAACGAAGTTTGTACATTTGATATCATATGACGTAATATTCACTTACATAGGGTTCTTTTAAAAATTTCCCCCTTTTACCCATACTTTTAGCACGAGCCCTATAAACAGCTTGGAATATTCTTAATCGTTTTCTAAAAAACAATAAATATAAAGAGTTCTCATACAAAATAAACGACATGTTCTCATTCGTATCATTTCAAGCCTTTTTTCTTCTAGTATCTGTTTTTAGATAAAAATCTCTCTGGCTTGAATGATCCTTTCCATCACAAACCATAACGCTGCCAAAGAGCTCGCTCTTCTGCTGCCATCAATGCACTATCAACGACTGTATAAACCGTATGTGCCGTCACTCCTGAAGGCGTTTTAGGTCCTAAAAAACTTTTTGGAGGCATAATAAGTCGAAGTTTTGCATCATTACCAAAGCGCTCCTTAATAACAGAACGTACATCATTCAATCCATCAACCAGACCAAGCCCAACGCTTTGTTTTCCACTCCAAAACATTCCTGTAAAGAGATTCGAATCATCTGATAATTTTTCAGCACGCCGTTCTTTAACCAAATCGATAAAAGTTTGATGCACTTCAAGTTGGAGAGATTTCAAATGCTCAATATCCGCCTTTTTTTCTGGCTGAAATGGATCTAATGTAACTTTGTTCTTTCCTGCTGTGTATACACGCCGTTCGATACCAATTTTCTTCAAAAGTTCCGGAAAACCAAAGGAAGCTGAAACCACTCCAATGGAACCAACAATTGAAGAAGGATCTGCAAAAATTTCATCCCCTGCACAAGCAATCATATAACCACCAGATGCTGCAATATCTTCAATAAACACAAGAACCTTTTTATTTTTTTCTTCTGCCAAGTCACGAATGCGCTTGAAGATAAAACGCGATTGTACAGGTGAACCACCAGGAGAATTAATAATAAGTGCAACAACCGGTGACTTTTTGTGTGCGAAAGCCTTCTCTAAAAGATTTGCACACCTACTGAGGGAAAGGGTACGAGATATAGATGCTGATGAATCCATAATTGCTCCTTGAAGGCGCACCACAGGAATTTCAAGTTTATCGGAAGAAAAACGGCGTGGAATAAAACTTTTAATAAAATCCATCAAAACAAAATCTCCTTATAAATTAAGAACAATTAAATAGGCAAGGACAACAAAAAGGAACAACGTGATACCATCCAAAAGCGCCAATCAACCCCCACATTACAATCAGAAATATAACTTCACCCAAAAGCTAAGCCTCCCTAATGACAAAGTGTAGACTTTAAATAATAAACTAAAAAACACAAGATACTATTAGAAAAGTTCCCACAAGCTTATATATCCATTATTAATTGCATCAACTCGAGGTGAAAAAGTATGGTCATTACCTTCATGTATAACCAATGCCGGTAAAATAGATAAAGCTGCTCTGCTTCCTCGTTTTGCGTAAAATAAAAGACGAATTGCTGCTGTTTTCGCACGGGCATGCACAGGAATTATACAAATACCACCAAAACGCCCTTCTAAAGCATGCAAGATATCTGTCAACGATTGTGGACGTGCAATGAGCCCTAAGTATCCACCTGGCTTAACAATAGCTGCTGCACTCCGCAACCAGTTATCAAACATTGCTTCAGACATAACATGTGCTTCAGATTTTTGTTTATCAGGTGTCTTACGATCGGTGGGATTATTAAAAGGTGGATTCATAATCGCAAAATCAAAGCTATTATCTATCAAACCTGCTTTTATACGGGCATTCCCTTTGAAGGTAACATCTGCTTCTAGCAAACAAATTCGGCTAGCAAATTGTTTATTTTGTTTTAGCATAAGCGTTTTTTGAGCGTAAGATACCATAAAAGCTGAACGTTCAACTAAGGTAACATGAACTTTCAGACAACGCGAAGCAACAGCCAAACCCGCAGCTCCAGCACCTGCACCTAAATCAACAACCTTGCCCTTTAAATCACTCGGAACCAAACTAGCTAATAACATCGCATCCATTCCAGAACGATGACCATATTTATGGGGTTGAACCAAATAAAATTTTCCGCGGTGAAAACTGTCAATTGTTTCACCACTCTGATTCGCTGCTTTATCCATTTAAAAGCCTAATGCTCACCTTTATAAATTGCATTTTTGCCATTCAGCTACTATTTTAAATTTTTTATTATTTCATAACAATAAGATTACACTCGCTAAAGAACATTTCTTGCCAATAACATTCCAAGCTAACACTTTTAAACGACATCAAAAGCTTGAGTCAAAACCAAACCCCCTTTATGCTAATGAATAAAGTAAATTTTATATATGTCCATTGCAATACTCTAGGAGTAAACACATTGAGTGCAGCTATCAAACCAAAACAAATAAGAAATAATCAAATTTCTCTTCAATCTCTTGTCAATCTTACTCAAAAAGATATGGATTGCGTAAATCAATTTATTCTCTCTATGGCAAAATCAGAGGTTGAGATGATCCCTGAAATTTCTAACCATCTTATTTCATCAGGTGGAAAGCGATTACGCCCAATGATTACGCTCGCTTCTGCTCATATGTTTGGTTATCAAAGTGACGGGCATATAAAACTCGCAACAGCTGTTGAATTTATGCATACAGCAACATTGCTACACGATGATGTGATTGACGAAAGTAATTTACGACGTGGAAAATCTACAGCACGGATGATTTGGGGGAATCAAGCAAGTGTACTTGTTGGTGATTTCCTATTGAGCCAGGCCTTTAAAATGATGGTCGATGTCGGTTCCATAGAAGCGCTCTCTGTCCTAGCCAACGCTGCTGCAATTATTGCTGAAGGAGAAGTTATGCAACTTTCTGCCGCAAAAAATATAAAAACCAGCCCTTCAGAATATCTCAAAATCATCGATGCAAAAACAGCAGCACTTTTTTCAGCAGCCGCTGAAGTAGGACCCATTATTGCTGGCTATGGAAATAAAGAGCGTTCTTCATTACGTGAATATGGAACATCCTTAGGTTTAGCTTTCCAATTAATTGATGATGCACTTGACTATAGCGGTAGTGCTCAAAACTTAGGAAAAAATATAGGGGATGATTTTAGAGAAGGAAAAATCACAATGCCTGTTATTCTCGCATATGAGCGTGGGAATATGGTAGAAAAAGATTTCTGGAAAAAAGCGCTTGAAGATGGCAATAATAATGATGAATCCTTCGCACACGCGCAACACTTAATGGAAAAGTATGATAGTATCACAGATACAATAGAACAAGCACGCATCTATGGAAAATATGCAATTGATGCTCTTGTTCCCATGAATGAAAATCTTGCTTATAATGCTCTCGTTGAGACTGTTGAATTTTGTATTGCGCGCGTAAACTGAATTCTTTGCAAGAATCGCAGTATTTCTCAACAAAGTAATGAGATATGATCTATAAACAACACCATCAATTGATTATCTTGAAAAGGATTAGCTCCATGTGCTCTGCAACGGTATCTCGACTTTTTGCCCTCTTTATCGTGGGTATCATGCTGATGCCATCCCTCACCTACAGTAAAATAAGTGCAGCAACTCATACAAGCTCATTTACAGGTGCTTATTTAGCTGGAAGGGTTGCAAATCATGAAAATAAAACAGAACTTGCTATCAATTATTTTAAACAAGCACTGGTTTATCAACCTGATAACATTGAAACACAAAAAGAGCTCCTTGAAGCTATGCTCTCGGTCGGAAACTTTAAAGAAGCTGTCCAACAAGCCCAAAAACTCAAAGAGAACGATGTTATAACTCCCTTTGTTTCCTTAACTTTGTCAGTAGAAAGTCTCATCAAAAAAGATTATAAGAATGCCAAGGCTCTTCTGAAATTAAAGGAACTTCCTACGTCCAATAATCCAATACCTGAACTCATCGGCGCTTGGATTACATTTGGATCTGGACAAAAATCTCAGGCAATCGATGATCTTAAGAAACTCAAAGGTCCTGTCTGGTATGATCTTTTTATATCTTATCATCTAGCACTTATGAGCGACCTTGCAGAACGGCCAAAGGATGCAAAAAAATATTTCATTAAAGCACTGAGTAACAAACAGGGAACTCTTATCGCTCCTAATACTTATGAGCGTATTATCATAGCCTATGCCTCATTCCAATTGCGCCATAATATGCGCAACCAAGCTCTTCAAACAATCCAGCATGGCGAACAAATGTTGTCAGGTCGAGAAGTCCTTAAAAACTTTCAAGAAAAAATTGAAAAAAATTCTTTCTTAGAGAGAGTTATTAAAACACCTCAACAAGGAGCAGCCGAGGTATTATATAATTTTGGAACAGCCCTCAACTACAAAAACTCAGGGCGAATTGCACGTATTTTTAAGCAATTATCTTTCGCCTTATACCCTCAAAATGACGCAACACTGTTTCAGCTCGCACACATTTCTGCTAAATTGAACGATCCACATCAAGCAATTAAACTTTATCGCGCTTTATCCCCTAAATCTCCTTATTATAAAGATGGACAACTTCATCTTGCATTCCTTCTTGCCAATAACAACAATTACAAAGAAGCAATAAAATTACTCACATTGTTAAATAAAAAATTTCCCAATGATCGTAATATTTTGATAACGCTCGTTGCTTTTTATATGCAGGACAATAAATTTCTTGAGGCCATTAAAACTCTAGACTACGCTATTACAAAGATAAAAAACTTTCAGCAGGACGATTGGAAACTCTTTTATCAGCGTGGTATTGCTTTTGAACGTTTAAAGCAATGGCCAAAAGCAGAACTTGACTTGCGAAAATCACTTGAATTTTTCCCAAATCAACCGCAGGTTCTTAATTATTTAGCCTATTCCCTTGTGGAACGTGGTGAGAAGCTTGAAGAATCGCTCCGTATGCTACAAAAAGCCTCTGCTTTACAAGCTCACAACAGTCATATTCTCGATTCTTTAGGGTGGGCTTACTATAAACTAAAAGAATATAATAAAGCAGTGCAAATATTAGAAAATGCTGTCAGATTACAACCTGAGGACCCAACACTAAATGATCATTTAGGGGATGCCTATTGGAAAGTTGGGCGTAAACGTGAAGCAATCTTTCAATGGAACCACGCAATTGACGGAAAACCAGAAAATTCTGAACAAATTCAAGAAAAGTTGAAATTTGGTTTGCAATAAACGATGCTTAACCATAAACCACATGAATAATAAATAGAGAAACTAAAATTACTTTTGTTTTTTGTTTAGTCCAATATAAAGAGTATAAAGCGTGAAACTGCCTGAACATCTTAACCCAAAACGTTCTTTTCAGGGACTAATATTAACTTTGCAAAATTATTGGGCACACTATGGGTGTGCAATTTTGCAACCTTACGATATGGAAGTCGGAGCTGGGACTTTTCATCCAGCAACAACATTACGCTCTCTAGGACCACGCCCTTGGAAAGTTGCTTATGTCCAACCCTCTCGACGTCCAACAGATGGCCGATATGGTAAGAATCCAAATCGTTTACAACACTATTATCAATTCCAAGTGCTTCTCAAACCCTCTCCGCTCAATCTACAAGAACTTTATATAAAGTCGCTACAAGCTATCGGGCTTGATACAAAACTGCATGATATTCGCTTTGTTGAAGATGATTGGGAAAGTCCCACTCTTGGTGCTTGGGGGCTTGGATGGGAATGTTGGTGCGATGGAATGGAAGTCTCTCAATTTACTTATTTTCAACAAGTGTGCGGCATTGAATGCGCTCCAGTTTCAGGGGAACTCACATACGGTCTTGAGCGTCTAGCGATGTATATCCAAGGGGTTGATAACGTCTATGACCTTAACTTTAATGGTTTGGAGGGAGAAAACAAAATAAGTTATAGAGATATTTTTTTACAGGCAGAACAGGAATACTCATATTATAACTTCGAATTTTCTGATACAAAACTGCTCCATCAGCACTTTATCGATGCAGAACGCGAATGCAGCGCACTTCTTGATGCTGGAAAACCAAATAAAGAAAATGTATTCCATCGCTGTGTTTTTCCTGCCTATGATCAATGTATTAAAGCGAGCCATATCTTTAATCTTTTGCAAGCACGTGGCGTTATTTCTGTAACCGAACGACAAAATTACATTCTTCGCGTTCGTAATCTCGCGCGCCGTTGTGGGGAAGCCTTCTTACTCACAGAAGCTGGACAAATATATACTGGAGAAGCCTAATGTCTGATCTTCTTCTTGAACTTTTCAGTGAAGAAATCCCCGCACGTATGCAACGAAAAGCTGCTGCTGATCTTAAGAAATCTGTTACAGATCAACTTGTGAATGCTGGATTGATCTATGAAGCTGCTCGTGAATATTGGACACCTCGTCGGCTAACATTGGACATACGCGGACTTTCCACACGCTCCAAAGATGTCCATGAAGAACGCAAAGGTCCCAGTATAAAATCACCACAGCATGTAATTGATGGTTTTCTACGTGCAACAGGATTAAATGATGTTTCTGAAGCGCATATTGGACATGATGATAAAAAAGGTCATTTTTATATTGCTAAAATTGTTAAAAAAGGTCGAGCTGCAGAAGAAATTATTGCCGATATTTTACCGGATATTATCCGCAACTTTCCGTGGCCGAAATCTATGCGTTGGGGAAAAGATTCAGCACAAAGTGGTACTTTGAAGTGGATTAGACCTTTACAAAACATTCTTTGCATCTTCGGACCAGAAATTGGTGAAACACATGTTATTCCGTTTACAATTGGTTCTCTTAAAAGCAATAATTTAACTTATGGTCATCGTTTCTTAAGTGATGGAGAGCCATTTCAAGTGCGCCGCTTTGATGACTATGTTACTCAACTTGAAACCCATAAAGTCATTCTGGATGCCGAAAGACGAAAGAATATTATTTTAGCTGATGCCCAAAATCTCTGCTTTGCAAACGGTTTAGAACTGGTTCAAGATAATCCCCTCCTAGAAGAAGTTGCTGGTCTTGTTGAATGGCCTGTTATCCTGATGGGTGATTTTGACAAATCATTCCTTGATATTCCTCCAGAAATTATTCGCTTGACCATTCGAGCCAATCAAAAATGTTTTGTCACCCGCAAACAAGGAGAAAAAGTAAAACTTTCTCATCATTTTATTCTCGTTTCTAATATTCTTGCAAATGATGAAGGCAAAGAAATTTCGAAAGGAAATAGTAAGGTTGTCCGTGCCCGTCTTTCTGATGCACTTCATTTTTGGCAAACAGATCAGCATGATTTGCCTGATCTTCAACAATTGGAATCTTCTATAAAAAAATTTGAGCTTGATATAAAAAAACCTCTCGATCAAAGAATGGCGCGACTTGATCATTTGAATGTAACTTTTCATGCTAAATTAGGTACACAAGGTAAAAGAGTAGAACGCATTGCTACACTCGCACAAGAAATTGCCCCTTTGATACAAACAGATCCTCTTTTAGCAAAACGTGCAGCCATCCTTGCAAAAGCTGATTTGCAAACAGAAATTGTCGGAGAATTTCCTGAACTACAAGGTGTTATGGGGCAAAAATACGCCCTTCTTCAAGGGGAAGATCCTCGCGTAGCTGTAGCAATCGAAGACCATTATAAACCTCAAGGACCAACAGATCGTCTTCCACAAGAACCACTTGCTATAACCGTTATGCTCGCCGACAAAATTGACATGCTCGTTGGCTTTTGGCTCATTAATGAAAAACCAACGGGCTCAAAAGATCCCTATGCGTTAAGACGAGCAGCATTGGGAATTATTAGGCTTGTACTTTCGCGAGATTGGAAAATCAATCTTATGCCGCTGTTCCAGTTAGCAACGAATCTTTTCTTACAACAAAAAAATAAATATGAAATCTCTCAAAGAGAAAATTCACAATTGCAGAATCTGCTTCCAGAAAAAACAGAATATATTTTATCAGATCTGTTATTCTTTTTTCATGACCGTTTGAAAATCTATCTAAAAGAGGAAGGCGCTCGTTACGATGCCCTTGAAGCCGTTTTAAATAAAGATTCTGATGATTTTTTATTGGTTGCACGTCGTGTCGAATCGCTTATCGCTTTCATCAATACCCACGATGGAATGAACTTTGTAGCCTCTGTAAAACGTACTGCCAATATTCTTGAAAATGAATTTCAAAAAAGCACAACAATAGCGAATGAAATTAATCCTGAGCTCTTTGTCGAGAAAGAAGAAAAGCAGCTCTATCATGCAATCTATGAAGTAGAAAGAAAGGTTCTTGCTCCCATCAATGCAACAAATTTATCATTTGCACTCAGTGTGCTAGCGCCACTTGGAAAATTGATTGATATATTTTTTGAAAAAGTATTGGTGAATGATAAAAAAACTGATGTTCGTGCTAACCGTCTTGCTCTTCTCAAACGCACTCACATTGTTACACAATCGGTTGCAGACTTCTCAAAACTTGTCATTTAAAATCAAAATACCCTATTAACTGATAAAAACAATGAAGATAATTTTTTCTTTTTTATGACTTTTATTAATTAATATTGAGAAAATTATGCAACCAAAGAGACTGTTCTTTATCTCTCAAATATCATTAATTAAGATATGTTTTCATTTTGATAAATGATTCTTTCTCAAGAGACTCTTTGATAAGTTCATCTGCCTTGTTAGAATCTATTTCCCTTGCAATAAGGGTACCTGCTGTAGAAATTGCCAAATCAATCGCCGATGAAGAAACCATGCGTATTGCATCCGCTTCTGCTTGGGCAATTTTTTGTTCTGCCAATTTATTGCGGTTTTTTACATATTCTTCTGCTTTTGCACGGGCCTCAGCAATAACGGATTCAACTTCATGCTTTGCTGCTGCAATAATTTCTTGCGCATCTTTTTCTGCTTCTGCATGTTTGCGTTGATATTCAGCCAATATTTCCTGTGCCTCTTCACGAAGACGCAGAGCCTCATCCAGTTCATCTTTGATACGTTTCGCGCGCGCATCAAGATGGTGTATAACCCTCTGTGGAATTTGGAAATAGACTAAAAGAGCCAAAAAAAGAACTAACCCAACAAATGCCCAAAAAGTATCAGTCATCTTTGTCTTCCTCAATAATCCGCAGTTTTAACAACTGAACGAACAGCCTCTTTGCTGATATCAACGTCAATCAATTTTTTCACAATTTCAAGAGCTACTTCTTCAGCGATAGAACCAACATTTTGCATCGCTTTATCCCGAATTTTTGCTATCTGTTTTTCAGCATCTGCGAGTTTTTTCTCTAGACTCTCTTCAATTTCTTTCCGTTCAAGCTCTGCCTTTTCTTTTAATTCTTCACTAGCTACCTGCGCTATAGCCTGCGCGTTCAAACGCGCTTCTGCTAATTTCCGCTCATAAGTTTCAACAACAATGTCTGCTTCTTGCTTCATGCGCATTGCCTGATCTAAATCAGATGCGATTCGATCTCGCCGTGTTTCAATAACACCGCCAATACGTGGTACAATTACACGGGAGATAAAAAGATAAAACAGTCCGAAAGAAATTGCCAACCAGAAAAAATGCGAACCAAAATGCACAAAATCAAAAGGCGGAAACACACGATTTGCATGCTCTGCTACCTTTTTAATATGTTCTATCGACGTTTCAGTGTTCTGTGCATAAGCGCTTGAAACAAACATCTTCTTTCATCCTTTAAATAGCTTATTAAAGCCCTCTATAACCGATGATAACTGACAAACATCTCTCTGGCATCTCTCTAGTTAAGAGCCTAAAAGGGTAAATCTTTCCTCATGCAAGAACAGATATACCCTTTTGATAATGATTAAACCCCAAAAAGAAGTAATAAAGCAATGAGCAATGAAAAAATTCCCAAAGCTTCTGTTACAGCAAAACCAAAGACGAGACGTCCAAACTGACTATCTGCTGCTGATGGATTTCGTAATGCACCAGAAAGATAGCTACCAAAAATATTACCAAGTCCTAAAGCTGTTCCAGCCATACCAAAGCAAGCAAGACCAGCGCCAATATATTTTGCTGCAAGCACCATTTCCATGTTATTCTCCTTTAAAGCGAAATTGCATTATTCGACGGAAAACCGCCAGTTCTATTAATGTCCTGGATGAATTGCATCATTAAGATACATACAAGTTAAAACCGTAAAGACGTAAGCCTGAAGAAATGCGACCAAAAACTCAAGAGCAGTAATTGCTACAGTCATAATAAGCGGTAAAATCGAACCACCCACACCTACGATTCCTACCCCAATCATTGAAACAACAAACCCAGAAAACACTTTAAGCGTAATATGACCAGCAAGCATATTCGCAAAAAGACGAAGAGAAAGACTAATTGGACGGGAGAGAAAAGAAATAACCTCAATCATTGTCACCAGAGGTAAAACCACAACAGGAACTCCACTGGGAACGAACAGTTTCAAAAAACTGACCCCATGCTTATAAAAGCCATAACCAATCACCGTCAAAATTACCACCATTGCTAACGAAAACGTGATCATGATTTGAGACGTAACCGTATAAAAATAAGGAAAGAGACCAATAAAGTTAGCAACCAAAATAAAAGTAAACAGAGAAAAAACTAAAGGAAAAAACTGCATTCCCTGCACACCAGATGATTCCCGCAGAGTCGATGCTACAAATTCATATGCCATTTCCGAAAGAGACTGCATCCGCGTTGGAACCAATCCACGACTCGATGATGAAATAAAGAGAAAAATAGAAGTTACAACAACCGTGAGAACTGTAAACAATGATACATTTGTAAACGATAAATCCATATTTCCTATGGAAATCTTAATCAGCCTTAAAACCTCAAACTGATGAATAGGATCTGGAGCGTGCGCTGTCACTTCAACCTCATTTATCGGACCTCTCATTGGCCCCTTTATTTTGTTTATCTTGGCGCAATACGCCTTTTTTTCCTAATTGATTGGAGGAAACATACCCCACAGACCGAAGAATACTCAATACACCAGCAGCAAATCCAAAGAAGAGAAAAAATACCAATCCCCAAGGCCATGAACCTGCTAACTTATCAAACCCCAACCCCAAAACAATACCAACTATAATACTTGCCAGAAACTCACTAGAAAGCTTAATTGCACCTGCCATCCTTCCTTGTGATTTTTCCCGCTTATTCCTATGCTCCCGCTTCTTTAATGCTTGCTTGCGCACTAAAGCTACGCTTAAGTTCCTACTACGACATTCCAAATCCTCTGAATGAAGACACTCTCCTTGCTTTTCCTCTTCAGCCTCCTTACGGCTCATAACGGGTTTCTCGCCCATCGCCATCATTGGCTCCTTAATTAAAAAGCAACGTAAGAATACATTTCATAAAACCGTGTGCATCATATTGTTCCCGAATTTATTCGTCAAGATACTAAAAGAAATCTATCACAAGTTATCGTATAAATTTTATTGCAGAAATAACGTATTTTTCAATTTACATGCTTTCTTAAAAAGATATTCCAAGCACCTAAACCGATTTCACGACAGCACCCGTGAATGTATAACGAAAAGTTCACGTGAATAATATAAAACTCATAGAACAACCATTTTTACACTTAACAAAAGGTGTAAACCAATACCATCTTATTTTCCGACTCCCAATGTTATATCAGTCCTAGTTTTGAAAGAGAACATAGAAAGCTAAAAACAGTATGAGAGCGTTGGTTTTCTCCTTTTATTCGAATAAACTTGCACTTTTTATTTTATGAAAATGAAATAATCAATGGTTTCTATATGATCCTATTCGCAAAGTATTTTATATACGCCATTACAGGCCTCATCACGAAATGAGCTTGAGGGTATTAAGAGAAGGTCCTTTAAATACAAGATATTAATAAATCCAAAATTTCAAATAGATTAAGCCAATAGAACACAATAAAATTTAAATACGATTACCATACTACTTTATACAATTTTAATCCACTTTTATGAATTTCGCTCTTTACAATTGAATATCCGTAGATTCAGCAAATATTTTTGCTTTTTATTCAGACAAACTATCGTAAGCAAAAGCGCTTATTCATAAGCTTTATTTTTATGAAACGATAATCTAATGCTGCTTTTCAAACAAGCATCATAATTACATTCCCCTACCCTCATATTGCATCTATTCTTGCACTTTAATAACCCATTAAGAGGATTATGTACTCTTTCTTAAATACTCCCTATTAAACTCTTCTCATGACATGCAAATAAATGATCTTTATCAAGATGAGAGAACTCTATTCAATAGCGCTCATGATAAATGATTATCAATAAAATTAAAACTTTAGCAAATAAAACTTTTTCTTTTATGAAAAGAACGATCATTTAAAAAACTTATTTTTAAGATTCTTAAGTATAGATTTCATTCACTTAAAAAATTAAAGAGTTATCATTTCTTCTTGGAACGTGTCGCAAAAGGATTATCAGAGGCTCGTAATGATATGCGAACGGGTATACCAGACATATCAAATGTTTCACGTAACCCATTGACAAGATAACGCAAATACGACTGAGGCATACTTTTGGGGCGCGAGCAGGAAATCATAAATCCAGGAGGACGTGTCTTAACCTGTGTGATGTATTTAACCTTAAGTCGACGTCCAGAAACCGCAGGAGGTGGATGATGTGCCACAACAGTTCCAAGCCATTGGTTCAATTTAGCCGTCGAAATGCGACGATTCCATACACGGTGCATCATCATGACATTTTCCATCAGTTTATCAAACCCTTGACCATATTGTCCTGATAAAGGAACAGCTCTCAAACCACGAACTTGAGGAAGAAATCGCGCACATTTTTCATGCAAATCAATCAATGTGGTCTGACTGTTTTCAATAAGATCCCACTTATTGAAAGCAATAACTGGAACACGCCCTTCACGAATCACAAGATCAGCAATTTGTAAATCCTGCTTTTCAAAAGGTATCGTTGCATCAAAAACAATGACCACCACTTCTGCAAAACGAATAGCACGCAAAGTATCTGCAACAGATAGTTTTTCTAATTTTTCTTGAATTCTCGACTTTCGACGTAAACCTGCAGTATCAAAAAGTTTAATATGACGACCACGCCATTCCCAATCTACAGAAATAGAATCACGCGTGAGTCCTGCTTCTGGTCCTGTTAACAATCGCTCTTGTTTCAACATACTATTGATAAGAGTGGATTTTCCTGTATTGGGACGCCCCGCAATTGCAATCCTAATGGGCTTACTTTCATCGTAAATAAGCTCCTCTTCTTCCAAATCCTTTACATCATCACCAACAGATGCAGGTTGTATCATTCTATCTTCTTCTTTGTTGTTGCCAAAAACATGCTCTGACCCAACAGCATCTATAATTGCATCACGCAGATCACTAAGTCCCAAACCATGTTCAGCCGATATTGGGCATGGCTCTCCCAAACCTAATGACCACGCCTCATACTCTCCTCCTGTTGCCGCTCTTGACTCAGACTTATTGGCAACAAGCACAATTGGCTTTCCTGATTTGCGAACCAATGAAGAAAAATTTAAATCACTTGGTGTTATTCCGCTCTTTGCATCAAATACAAATAAAATAAGATCCGCTTCATCAATTGCAACTTTTGTATGAGAACGCATACGCCCCTCAAGTGTATGATCACCTGCTTCTTCCAGCCCAGCCGTATCAATCACATCAAAACGTAGATCTTGAAGTTTTGCCGCATGAATACGCCGATCACGTGTTACACCAGGCTTATCATCAACCAAAGCCAATTTTTGCCCAACCAAACGATTAAATAGTGTTGACTTCCCAACATTGGGACGACCAACGATAGCAATGGTAAGGCTCATCGATTTATTCCTTATTTGCCTTGCCCTCAGCTTGTATAAGCTCAAGCATCATTCGAGCCCGATCTGTTATTTTTAAACCCAAAGAACCTTCTTCAGAAATTTTCTTAAAATAATAAACCGCCTCATCCATTTTATCCGCCTTATAAGCAGCTAAGCCTAAAGCTTCTCTTGCAGACATACGCATAGGATCGGTATCACTTGCCATATCTTTGATGCGCTTTTCAACATCAGCTAATGTCCCTGTATCAACCAGAATATAAGCCGCCCGAATTTTTGCAACTTTCTGCAAAATCTGCGGTGCTTTCTCATCCGCTGCAACAGAATCAAAGATCTCCACTGACTTAATAATATCACCTTTCTCCATGAGTAAAGAAGCCTCACGTAAACGAGCAAGAAAAGGATACCCCCCAAAATGAGAGGTTTTAACAGTTTCTAATTGCTTTATCGCTTTATCAAAATCACGTGTATCCGCAAGATCAAGACTCTTTACAAATGCATCACCAATATAACCAGCTTTCTTTATTTGTGTATGATGATAAACTTGATAAGCAACTATCATGAATATAAAAAGAACAGCCGCTCCAATAATTGAAAAACCATACCGTCTCCAAAAAGCAAGCGCCTTTTCCTGACGAAATTCTGCATTCACTTCAGCAATAAAACTATCATACGACATATATCATACCTTGAAAAAAGTTACTTCACCTGTGCTTTTACGCATAAATGGATAAAGATGGTAGCCCTAATTAACTAAAAATCTTTAAATTGCTCGTTTATTTATTTTAAATCAACATGTAGCCAATTCAATCAGATTTTTGCAACAGTCTTAATCGAAAATGATGTAAGCACCCTGTTTGTTCACATTACAGCTTTTACATATTATGAAAAATTCACTGCCTTAATATTTATCATGATTGCCTATCATCTCAAGCGAACTTTCTCTCCATTATATAGAGGAATAATCTTTTAAAGTCTTCAACCGCAATCGTTGGTTGTATTGGATTATACAATTATAATAGAAAAACCAATTCTTGAAAAAACTTGAATAAACAGTAAATTTCCATGAATATCTACTAAAACCAAATAGATAAATTTTTATCTGTATCAAAAATACCGAAGCGCCATGATTACAGTGTGGTATAATTCCAAATCTTCAGTTAAAGCTCTTTATATAAAGTATATCCCTTCAACTTATCTTCATACGATTAACAACCTTTTATAATTGATTCTTAAAGTTTCTAAAAATATCCTATTGTAAAGGCCAAACCCACATAAGCATTGGAACAGCAATAATAACGATCAACACCGCCAATGGAGCACCTAAACGTGGATAATCACTAAAACGATATCCTCCTGGCGCCATCACGAGCATATTACTTTGATGTCCAATAGGTGTAAGAAACTCACAGCCCGCACCAATTGCAACAGCCATCAAAAAAGCTTCAGGCTTATAATGAAGGGAATGAGCAAAACTTGACGCAATTGGTGCTACCATCATCACTGTTGCTGCATTATTCAAAAATGGCGTAACCAACATAGCTGTCACCAACATAAGCGCTAAAGCACCGGATGGCGGGAAAAATATTGCCAATTGGCTCAGCCATTGACCAATGAGATCCGTACATCCTGTTTTCTCTAACGCTTCACTCACTGGAATAAGAGCCGCTAATAGCACTAATATTGAGCCATCTAATGCCTGATACAGATCACGCGCGGGCAAAACACGAAAGATCACCATTGCAGCAGCAGCAGAAAAGAAAGAAAAAGCAACTGGAACAATATGAAAAGCTGTAAAAATAATTGCTATAAATAAAACAGCTAAAGAGATGAAACCATGTCGTAAATTTCCAAACACAATATTTCGTTTTGCTAGGGGCAAGCATTTCAATTCTCTTAATAAATTTGGAATAACTGCATCCTGTCCTTGCAAAACAATCACATCTCCAAGATGGAAAATAATATCATCAAGTCTTCCCCGCACCCTTTCATGTTGACGACTTAACGCAAGCAAATTTACATTATAGCGATCAAATAAGGAAAACTCTTTCGCACTAATACCGATAAGAGGTGAATTATGGGTAATGACTGCTTCAATAATATCAATATCACTGTCCTTATCACCTGCAACAATAGTTCGCCCCTTAGAAAACTCTAAACGAGCAGAATTCATCACGCTATCTAACCCTGTATGTGATCCTTCCAGCAAAATAATATCATTTTCAGACAAAACAAAATCTGGTAATGGTGAAATAGATACTTTGTTTCTGATGATTTGAATCACCATAACATCACCACTTGATGGCTTAACCAAATCAACAATATTTTTTCCCACAATCGGTGAATTTATTGGAATATGTACTTCTGCAACATAATTACGAATATCAATGGCATCATCAAATGATACACCTGAACGCACACGCACAGGCAAAAGCCAATAAAAAAGAACCAAATATACAACACCAGCCGTCGCAACAACCGCACCAACTGGTGTAAAATCAAACATAGTAAAAGGTGTTCCTGCTAAACGTTCTTGCATCGCTGAAATAACAACATTGGGAGATGTTCCTATCTGTGTCATAAGCCCCCCCAACAAAGAACCAAAGGCCATGGGCATCAAAAAGACAGAAGGAGAAACCTGAGAACGACGTGCAAACTGAAAAGCTATCGGAAGCATAATCGCCAAAGCACCAATGTTTTTAACAAACATTGATAATACGACAACAGAAAGAACCAAAAACGCTAATTGAAGACGCACCGATTTCACGTCTGGCCATATCCGTTGAATAATAAATTCCATTATACCAGAGCGAGATACAGCCGTACTGACAACAAACACACTCCCCACGATAATAACGATATCATTACTAAAACCGCTAAAAGCTTCCTTCGGACTGACAAGACCAAGGGCACAAGCTATTAATAAAGTACAAATAGCAACAAGATCATAACGAAATCGATCCCAAATAAAAACAACCATCATGAGACCAATGATCGAAAAAGCCATTATTTGATTTTCTGTCATAACACTTACCTCTCCCCATTAAATTATAATGAACAAGAACATATTTTTTATGTTTTAAATATTCCTATAAACAGCAGCAAGATAAAAGCAGACATCGAAATATTTTAGGATAATTTTAAAGTGATAAAAAATTATGATGCGCATAAACTTGCCTCTCCTTATTATGCGTGCTTTTCTATAAAGTGCTGAACCCAAAGAAAATTGATAAAAGTTGATAAAGCTATATTGCAAAAAAGATGAGAATAACTCTAATATAGAGAGTAGATAATTGTTGAAACTGGTACACGCTATATTTAAACCTTTGTCGTTGCTTAAAAGAATTTATCTTCACTCTCAATTCAAAGAGTGATAAAAATGAAAGAAGAAAGAATGGTCAATCTTAATAGTGGGTATCAAAGTAACCTCAGATATTGGCTCACTTGCATTATTGGATTTGTTGCTATCTTGGCAATTATAATTGTTGGTGGATTTTATATTGCAAAACCCTATCTTGACAGTTTTGTAAGAAAAGAAATAGCCCGTCATTCCATAAAAGCCGAAACATCTGAAGTAAGCATTCTAGGTAAAATCAATTTGAAGAATGTGACAATACCTGTTCCAGCTGGTACATCACTTAAAATTGGTGCCATTTCTGCCCGTCCTCCTCTTTCCTTTATTCCCGGAACTTTTACATTTTATAATGTTGATTTAAAGTATAATAATATTCATGTGCAAATTCCCCAAATTTCTCTTCGGAATGTATCCTTAAAAGAAAAAGATAGAACGATAACATCACGTCTTTTACAATCAATGATGCGTATTGAGCTTTCCTCAATTATTGCTCCCAATATACAACTTTCTATAGAAAATAAAAATAACCGAACAGAAACGGTTGAAATCAAGAATTTCCAGCTTTCTGATTTTAGAAATAACCATATCCATTCAGTTAGTATCAAAAATATGGATCTTAAAACGATCGTAGCAAATGGTGCCAAACAGATGCAACTTATGGCTAAAAGTAATACAATAAAAGCCCATGATATCGACATCAACTATGCCTACTCTATCATTTTTGGAAAAAACAATGCTCTCAATCAAGGTAAAACCGTTACTGGCCCCATTTCTTTGAATAATATAAGTGTCGATATTTTTGAAGAAGCAGAAAAAAACAGCTCTTTCTTCCTTGGGCAGTTTAAAACATCTGGTTTAAAGATGAAACCGCTTGAGCAAACTCCTGAAAAATTAATCAAAGCTTATCTTAATGCAAGAAAAGAGAATAATAAAATCGCTGAAAAAGTAGCACAAAATGGTCTTCTTCTAAACATACTGCTCGCCATTACCTCAGCGGATGCCAAAGTTGATAATATCACCGTTGATATACCGCAGTTGAAAGCAACGCTCGAATCATTCCAATTCAAACCAAGTTTGTGGAAACAACCTATCCCTAAAAAGCTTTTTCTTTCTCTCAATAACCTTTCCGTTTTACCTAAAAAAATGAATGAAAAAGACTTAGAGTTCTTCAAAAATCTGAACTTTGAGCGCTTTAATGTTTCAGGAAAAATTGATATTTCTTACGATGAAAAAAAACGTATGCTCTTTCTTGATACAATGTCTTTCAATATGAAAAACGTTGGATCTGGGAACATCTCGGCTAAGGTTATTGATGTTGATGAAAAGCTTTTTTCTGGTCAGAAAAATATAATGATTGCTGCGTCTCAAGACCTTGGCATCAATGAAATTGATATACAATATACGGATGCAGGTTTCATTGATAAGCTTTTTTCTTATCTTGCGCAAAATCTTAATGACAGCCAACATGATCTAAAAAAGGAACTTTATGACGATTTCTATCTAATGATGACGCAGACCCCAAAAATTCTGCTAAAAAATCATGACGAAGCAGAAAAAATTTCAAAATCCTTAGGAGAATTTGCTAAAAATCCACAAACATTGATCGTTAAAATTAAAGCAAAAGATAATAAAGGTCTCGCAATAGTTGATCTCGAATCTGCTCTACAAAATGATCTATCTAAGGCTTTAAGCAAAGTACATCTCACTATTAAAAATGAAGCGTCGCGTTAAACATTTTGTGCTTTAAACATGATGATCTTGTCTATAAATTAAGAACTTTATTCCTCTTTTTTCTTTTGTATGATACAGAAGGTATCATACAAAGTCATTTATACAGAGAGTATAGAATCTAAAATTGACGATGCTTGGAGTTGTTCATGTCTGATTTATCTTCAAATCGCCTGCCTAATCGCGCTTCTCGTGTCACTAATCAAGCGCTTTCTGCTATCGAGCGTTTTCTCCATATTGAAGCTCTTAGTGGTGTTGTTCTTTTATTAGCTGCTGCTTCTGCACTTATTTTTGCCAATTCTAAATATGCTGCTTTCTATGAATCTTTTTGGCATACACCTCTTGGCTTTAATTTGGGTCATTTCACTCTTTCATGGGATTTACATTTCTGGGTTAATGATGCCTTTATGACTATTTTCTTTCTCGTCGCAGGAATGGAAATTCGACGCGAAATTCATGAAGGGGCTCTTGCCGATTTTAAACAAGCAATCTTACCAATTGTTGCTGCAATAGGGGGCGTTTGTGTTCCTGCAATTATTTACTTTATCTTCAATTTTAACGAGGGACATATCCGCGGTTGGGCTGTGCCAACAGCAACAGATATTGCCTTTGCTCTAGGTATTCTTGCTCTTCTAGGGAAAAAAATTCCCTCTAATCTTCATATTATTCTTCTATCATTAGCAATTATTGACGATATTATCGCTGTTCTTATTATTGCTTTTTTCTACTCAACAAACATTGATCCTAGCGGTTTAATGATTGCAGGAGCGGGTATTGCTTTGGTACTATTTTTTCAGTGGATCGGGCTTGCATCAGCATGGCTTTACATTTTACCTGGTGCAATCATTTGGTGGGGTTTAATGGTAACAGGCGTTCACCCATCGCTTGCTGGCGTAATCTTAGGGATGATGACTCCCGTTCTTCCTACCCGTACTCTTGTAGCGCCACTCACCATGCTCAGTAACGCTATGCAAATTCTTCAAGAAAAAAATACAAAAACAGATCTGCATCATATTTCAACAGCATTGAAAAAGATGCGCAAAGGACAACGGGCCATGATCGCCCCAGTAACACGTGTTCAAAAAGCATTGCATCCATGGGTTGCATACGGTATCATGCCAGTTTTTGCCTTCGCAAATGCAGGAGTAAGTTTTGCAAACTTTGATCTTTCTTCTGACAAATCATTCTTGATTGTTTTGGGTGTTGTCATTGGTCTTTTCATCGGTAAGCCTCTTGGTATTATCACTGCCAGTTATATAGCTGTAAAATCAGGGCTATGCCGCCTCCCCCCTCATATGACCTGGACAGGCGTTTTACTCATTGGTTTTTTAGCAGGAATTGGCTTTACAATGTCTATTTTTGTTTCAATGCTCGCTTTTAAAGATATTATTCTGCTTGATGCGGCAAAAATTGGGGTCCTTTGTGGCTCAGGTTTATCTGCCCTTATCGGTCTGGGATATGGATTTATTTATATTAAGCGCAATAAAGGAATTTCTCATAGTTCCTAACAAACTAACTGAAAATACATTTTTATGCAGAACTTTTAAAAAGCGATTTCGCTCATTTGTTGGGTTCGGACGATATTTAATGTAAAAGCTGTTGTCTCGCCTCATCTTTACACTTATGAAGGAGAAAACTAACATCATCATACTATTTACGAGCCTCTAATGTTACAACACCTTTGACTCTTAAGAAGACTTATAAGAGATATTTTTATTCCTTTCTTCAATATTCTTTTACTCATGCACCAGCTCCACTCATGATATGTACAGAAATAATTTTAATTGTTTCAATATAAAAGGCTTCGTGGTTTCAGAAAAGCTGCCTTTCGTCGGAACTATTATTCACTATAAAGAAAAATTAATTATTATAAATCAATATCTTATATTTAATCATACGAAACAGATAAGAATAAGCAAAATTCAATAATCAGTTAAGTAATTCCATGGTTTATTTTTTTCCAATAAACTACCCTCCTCGTTACTGATTTTATTGCGGTATTCTAAATAACTTTAATTTTTATCTTCTTAAAAGCACATTATTTTTGGATAAAAAATATTTGATTTATCATTATAAATCTTG
Organism: Bartonella sp. AP21QHHD; assembly: GCF_042196205.1. NCBI lineage: Bacteria > Pseudomonadati > Pseudomonadota > Alphaproteobacteria > Hyphomicrobiales > Bartonellaceae > Bartonella > Bartonella sp. AP21QHHD. Next base: position 71,021 of record NZ_JBHIPT010000116.1, read on the forward strand.
AATGGAGTCTAGATATCGTATGATTTCCTCATTTCAAATCTGTACATGATGAATCAATCAAGACTATTCTCTTACACGTCACAAGACGAGGAGAAGTATGGATTATTTGAAGAAAGAAATAAGAATGCTTCATCATATCCATATAAGCGCTGTTCAACAGGAAAACTAAAAATTAAATGATGACGACCAGCTGACACCTTTGATCTAAGTAAAGGAGATGGTGGTCCCCCATAAACTTTACGTTACGCCATCCACAGGCGCCATAATGTGGGGGCTTGGGGAGAGAGATATTTCTTCAAAACAAGCGCGTAAATTGGCACTATAATAGCGTTTTTTTTACGTGAAAGGCATATACGATTTAAATAACGCAATAAACAAAAATGTGAACCAATGTGTAATATCCATTATTTAAAAGATATTGCTGTCAATACCTTTGAAAATTGTAAAGCAGAATTAAAAGGAAATTGTAAAATGGAAGTTGGTTTTTACTTTTATGGCTTCATCTCACCCAATTAGGTTTTATCTCCATTTCAGAAATTACCCCACCAGGTATACGCAACATCCTTATTCCTATCTGGCATACAAAAACAGGAGTTGCTCGTAGGCCCCTTATCCGTCTCAATATACCATCAAATATGCATCTGCACTGACATTAGATATTGATACAGGTAACAAAAAACAAAAGATTTATTTGGAATAACAACGTCATAACATCACTACTAGATTGACAATGGAGTGGAAAAATATTCCCGTTTTTTATCATCGACACATCGCTTGTCTCACTCCATGAAAGAATTAAACTTGAAGCATGCTTCCACAGGGAGCACTCTAGTTTACGTAATTAACTCGCGGGAAAAAAGAAAATCCTAGTCATTTAGACTATTCTAAAACATATGATTGGTGGAAAAATAGAGCATATATATCGTTGTTCTCCCCTTTTTCCGCTCTTATTTGATATTTATTTTCTTTTTGTTTAAAGAGCACGCTCTATATTTCTTGATATCATAAAATACTCTTCATAGATAATTTAAAAAGCAATATTTCCGAGACTTTCAAATTGTACAACGCCACATAAAATACAAGAAGGGTAAAATAATATGGCTATATTTCTCACAAGAAGAGTTTTGCTTACAAAGACCACCATTTGCAAAATATGTAAACATGATAAGAAACTAGCACGATATACTGAAAAAACGAAAGAATGTATTTCATGTGTGATTGGCAGTATGATACAGAAAATACTTATAATAGAGTAGTTAAGGGAAGAAAGTTAACCTAAAGAACATATGGAGATATCAAAAACTTTGAAAATCTTAATCATAATTCAAAAAAGAGAAATAGACATGAAAAAAATTTAAGTAATAAAATCATAAAAGCAACACACTGTAACATTATCATTAATTTTGATCTATATTTACATGATTTTATGAAAAGTACTTCTGAAGAAGCTATAAACGCATAAGATATAGTAATTTTATAACTTATAGTGCAACATAAATATTATCTATAGAGATATATTTTTTTATTGCCTCGTAATACGGAAAAAATTAAATTTTCAAGATATACGTAAAGTCATAAACAATCATTTGATGACAAACTAAACATCTCTAGAAAATACATCATCAATTCTATTTTGGTAATTCCGTCACTAATCTAATGAGCTCTAATTTCTCTAAGATTTATAATATTAAATCTGTATTGACGGGGCTGTCCCTCATGTAACATGCATCTTTTGAATAAACGCAGTGCATTGTTCCTTAGTTCTATTAAGGCTTATCGTAAAGACTTCTCCATCCCTCTCTATAGGCTCTAAAACGTTTATAGACGGCATATTTTATATCCCTTCTTAAACCGTTTTTTACCCAAACATCTTTCTCTTGTAATGTATAAGTGACCATTTTAAATTCATCATGAACAAGTTTAAAATGAGAGAGTCCTGCTGTATTAAATATTCCATTTAAATTAAAAATATAAATATCCTTAACAAAAATTATTAATATATATTAAAGCTTTACATTATTGAAACTCTGTTGAAACTAAAAAATACTTATCCCTTATCAAGTGCATAAACAGCATGTAATGTTCTAACCGCAAGTTCAGTGTAAGCACTATCAATCAAAATAGAAATTTTAATTTCTGAGGTCGTAATTGCTTGAATGTTAATACCCTTTTCAGCCAAAGCCTTAAATGCTGTAGCGGCAACACCTGCATGGCTACGCATTCCAATACCAATCACAGATACCTTGGCGAGATCGCTTTCAAACTGGAGAACATCAAATCCAATTTCTTTGCGATTCTTTTCAAGAAGTGTAACGGCTTTTTCTACATCTGATGATGGTACAGTAAAAGTCATATCAGTTTTTGAGCCATCTTCAGAAATATTTTGCACAATCATATCAACATTAATGCTTTCTTCAGCCAAGGGACCAAAAATTGCTGCCGAAATCCCTGGACGATCGGCAAGCCGACGAAGGGAAATTTGTGCTTCATCCTTAGCAAAAGCAATACCAGTAACATTTTGTTGTTCCACAATTTCATCCTCATCGCAAATAAGTGTTCCAGAAGAACTCATTGGATCCTCCATGCCTAACGCATCAGGATCCTCAAAACTTGAACGCACAAAGGTACGAACCTTATGAACCATTGCCAATTCAACAGAACGAACCTGTAAAACCTTTGCACCAAGAGAAGCCATTTCTAGCATTTCTTCAAAAGCTACTTTTGGTAAACGACGCGCTTTCGGCTCTATACGTGGATCCGTTGTATAAACACCATCCACATCCGTATAAATATCACAGCGATCAGCTTGTACAGCAGCGGCTATAGCAACAGCACTTGTATCTGATCCCCCACGCCCTAAGGTAGAAATCCGGTTATCCGGAGATAACCCCTGAAAACCAGCAATAACGGCAACCTGACCTTCCTGAAAACACTCGATTAAAAAAGATCCATCAATATTAGTAATACGTGCACGGCCATGCGCATTGTCTGTATGAATAGGAATTTGCCAACCAAGCCATGAACGTGCATTCACCCCCATTTCTTGAAGTGTCAAAGCCAACAAACCTGACGTAACCTGTTCACCAGAAGCAACCACAACATCATATTCACGAGCATCTCTATGCATAGAGGAAGCATCACTTGTCCACTGAACAAGTTCATTCGTTTTACCAGCCATCGCAGATACGACAACGGCAACCTCATTGCCTGCATCAACCTCTCTTTTGACATGCCTTGCAACATTATGAATACATTCAATGTTTGCTACAGACGTTCCACCAAATTTCATGACAATGCGCGCCATTAATAACACTCTTACCTTTACATCTCTTATCTCAAACAGTAATGAGAATTAGATGCTGTATCAACTAACCATTTTCTCGACATAGCGAATATCTATCATTTGTGCAAGTTTCATTATGATTATATTAATTTCTCTTGACTTTGTATAAAATCTACTTGACCTGATCATTAAAAATAAAGGAAGGCAACATGATCGATGAAACACAAACAACTATTGATCAAAGTGAAATTGATCATTTTTCACGTATTGCTACAGAATGGTGGAATCCACAAGGAAAATTTCGACCTCTTCACCAATTTAACCCAACACGCCTTGCTTACATCAGAGAAAAAATCTGTTTAGAGTTTAATCGTGACCCTTCTTCACTTACGCCCTTTCACAATTTGAAAATTCTTGATATTGGCTGTGGAGGAGGCTTGTTATCTGAACCAATGGCACGTCTTGGTGCTATAGTTGTAGGCGTTGATGCTGCACAAACAAATATTGAAGTCGCAAAAACCCATGCTGCTCAAAATGACCTTTCCATTGATTACCGTATCACTACGGCAGAAGTACTTGCCAATGAAGGAGAAAAATTTGATATCATCCTTAATATGGAAGTTGTTGAACATGTCGCTGACGTTAATCTCTTCATAGAAGCTACAGCAAAAATGCTGAAACCACAAGGGGTGATGTTTGTCTCAACACTCAACCGCACATGGAAAGCATGGGGGCTTGCTATTGTAGGCGCTGAATATATTCTACGTTGGCTTCCTAAAGGAACCCATGATTATAAAAAATTCCTAAAACCTCTAGAACTTAAAAATTTCTTATCAAAAAACGCTCTGACTGTCATTGATGAGATAGGTATTACTTATAACCCATTAAACGACAGCTGGAATCGCTCAAAAGACATGGGCGTTAACTATCTCCTTCTTGCAAAACGGTCTTAAGAATATGTAATTTACAAATATCATATGCCTTGTAATAAAGAATTGAGCTTTCCCTCAGCCTCTAAAGCATAAAGATCATCACAACCGCCAACGTGATAATCACCTATGAAAATTTGTGGAAATGTATTACGTCCATTTGCACGCTGTACCATTTCTTGGCGAAGGGATGTGGAAGCATCAATATCTGTATACTTTACGCCTTTTTTATTAAGCAAATCACGTGCTTTTGTACAATAAGGACAGTTAGGGCGTGTATAAATTATTACCTCTTTCATAGTATTATCCTCCAATATTTTTTAATAATATTCATTTTAAATTCCTCTTAAGAAGAGGGAAAAATAGAATCTTCTTTGAGAACACGCGAAAATGTTAGCACATCAACCTGTCGTGCACCTGCATCTTTTAATGCAGCAGCTGCTGCTGTAACTGTTGCACCCGTTGTAAATACATCATCAATCAGCAAAACAGAACATCCTTTGAGATATTTTTTAACTTTATGCGAAACCTTAAAAGCATTTTTTACGTTAAGTTTTCTCTCTCTCGAAGAAAGACTAACCTGCGGACGGGTATGCCGACAACGAACAAGCCAACTCGGTTTTAAAAGCTTTTTTTGTGATGCTGCAATGTAACGTGCAAGCTCAGCAGATTGATTATAACGCCTCTCCCAAAAACGACGAAAATGCAATGGAATGGGAATAATAACATCACAATCATCAATAACCTCGCGTCCAGCAAACATCATCCAATTGGCCATAAATGATGCCAATTCTATATGATCACCATATTTTAAGCGCGTTACTAAAGTTCGTGCAAGCCCTTTATGAACAATGACTGAGCGAACACGTGAAAAAGGATGGGAATTACGGAGTGCTTCACCACTAAGAAAACCATCCCCCATATCACAAACAAAAGGAGTCCCCATAACAGGACAATAAGGTTTTGTGATAAATTGAAGATCTTTCCAACATTCGGAGCAAATCGTACCATAAGTAGAAACATTTTGCTTACATCCAGGACAAATTGGTGGATAAAGCATCGTTTTCAAGCGTTCAACGAACTTACTTAGTATATCTCCGCTATTTAACGCCGCTTCTCGAAAATACAACATTATAAATTTAGGCTTTTACAAGTTTCCCTCAGAACAAAAGTTCCTTTGTATTTCCTCAATTTATAATTTTAATTCCTTTAAAAACTCTTACCTTCTATAAATTTATTTCTTTCATATTATAAACTTGACAGAGCTTGCACAAATAATGAACCTTTTCAAAATATATTCTTTCATAGATCGAAAGTGTTCTACAATATGTCGCATCCTTTAATTTTTGATCATAACCGCATTGAACAATTCCGAAAACGTGCCTTTCAAAAAGCAAAAAAAGGATGTGACTTTTTACTCTCTCACATGGCAGAAGATCTCTATAAACGCCTTAGCACTGTTGATCGCCTCTTTACATTAGCTCTCGATTTACACAGCCATACAGACCTTGCTGCGCAAGCTTTAATGAAATCTGGAAAAGTTTGTTCCATAGAACGCATTGAGACCGATCCGCTTTATCAAAGCCATGATAAAAAATTTCATTTACGTCATCGAGAATTTCTTGATTTACCTCAAAGTTACTGTGACCTTATTGTTTCACTTCTTTCATTACAATTGACCAATGATACCCCTGGTGTTCTAAGCCAGATAAAAAATACCCTTAAACCAGATGGCTTATTTCTTGCTGTTATGGCAGGAGCTGGTACATTAAGAGAATTGCGCGAAAGCCTGCTGCAAGCTGAAAGTGAAATTTATGATGGAGCAAGCCCTAGAATCTACCCTTTTGCCGACATTCGTGATGCAGGCGCTCTTTTACAGCGTATTGGCTTTGCCCTGCCTGTAGCAGACGTTGAAGATATCACAATACGTTATAATACAATGTTTGACCTTATGCACGATCTTAAAGCTATGGGAATGCAAAATGCACTCATCAATCGTTCACGACGCCCTGTATCCAAACGTTTTTTTCTCCGCGCAGCTGAAATCTATGCACAACGATTTAGTGATCCTGATGGACGTATTCGTGCACATTTTTCTTTCATCTGGCTCTCTGGTTGGGCTCCTCATCCCAATCAACAAAAACCGCTACAACCTGGTTCAGCGCAAATATCTCTTACAGATGTTTTACAGCCCCAAAAAATATAATCTAAAATTATTTTTTAAAAATACTTTTATCTGTTGTCCGTAATATTTGACTGGTGACCGTTCCAGCTATCATTGAATCGCTCACGTTTAGAGCAGTCCGTCCCATATCAATTAGCGGTTCAATAGAGATAAGTACAGCAACCAAAGTAACAGGAAGCCCCATAATTGGTAACACAATCAATGCAGCGAAAATAGCACCTCCCCCCACACCAGCAACACCAATAGAACTCAACGTTACAACACCAATAAGCGTAGCAATCCAAGTAGGATCAAGAGGATTAATACCCATAGAGGGTGCAATCATGGTCGCAAGCATCGCTGGATAAAGACCAGCACAACCATTTTGTCCAATTGTTGCCCCAAAAGAAGCTGCAAAACTCGCAATGGATTGTGGTACACCTATCCACTGTGTTTGCGCTTCAATATTCAAAGGAATACTTGCAGCACTTGAACGACTGCTAAAAGCAAATGTTAAAACTGGTAAAACCTTTTTGAAAAAACGAAAGGGATTAATCCCAGAAATACCAAGCAATACACCATGAATTCCAAAAATTAAAATAATACCGACATAAGAGGCAATGATAAAAACCAGTAAATTTAAAATATCTGTAATACGCGATATTGCTCCTACTTTCGTCATAAGTGCAAAAATACCATAAGGCGTCAAAGCAATCACAATACGGACTAACCGCATAATCCAAGCTTGTGCCACTTGAATAAATAAAAGCGCTTTTTCTCCTTTTTCTGGCTCATCTTTCTTTAAAAGAAGAACCGATGCACCTAAAAATGACGCAAAAATCACAACACTAATAATTGACGTACGTTTAGCTCCACTCAACTCAGCAAATGGATTTTTAGGAATCATAGACAAAATCATCTTTGGTATATTCATATCTCCAAGTTTAGAAATATGACCTTCAAGAAGAGCAGAAACATTTTGCCCTTCATGCACCAAACCATCGGTTGTTAATCCAAAAAAATTAACCACAAGCACACCAACCAATGCTGAAAGAGCCGTTGTAAAAAGCAATATTGAAATTGTTATTATACTCATCTTTCCAACAGCATAAACAGAATGTAAATGAGCAACTGCTGAAACGATAGAGATAAAAACCAATGGCATAACAATCATTTGCAACAATAAAATATAGCCCTCACCGACAATGTTAAACCATTCAACGGATTTCAATAAAGTGCTTTCACCCTCTCCATAAATAAACTGCAAAACACTTCCAAAAATCAAGCCAAGGATAAGCCATAGCATAACACGTAGTGAAAGACTCCATTGCATTTTCTTACTTTGAAAAACCAACAATAAAAAAATAACAAATAGAAATAAATTGACGAAAAAATTAAATGTCATTGTCTATGCTCACTATTATTATGGTTGACATAAATAATCTGCATAATTCAAAATCAATGCATGATATTTAAAATTAACCTATAAAGCTTACAAGGCTTTTACAAAATCATTATTTTTTTAATTTATAGATTAAAAGAGAATTTTTTATCTACTAATAACTGTTTAAAGAAAATAAATAAAATTATTTTCTTATTATTTAAATTTTCACTCTCATAAAATAGTTAAAAAAGAGAAATATAAGCAGCATTCATTGCATCTTAATACTGAATAATTCCAGCATATCTTATCATATAAATCTCCTTACCTCTCTCTTTTTCTATTTGAACTGAAGCGAGCTTTCCAAGCAAGGATGAATTAACAATCGAACATTCATGATTTTTCTAGAAAATACACCAACAAGCTACTTCTGCTCATTTTATGGACTGCACTCTCAATAGCTTTGATCAGCACTTCAAATATAATTATTTTATTGAAAATACTTTTTATACATTCTTTCTTTGCTCTCAATGAAAGCTTTTTTATTTTTCAAAACTCTTTTTATAATCATAAAAAGGCTTTGAAATACAACATGTTGATTTATAATCATAATTTACTGTTTTGCATATTAAATGAGAGTCCCGAATAACGTAAGATTCTCTCATTTCAAACCTGTTTATCTTGAATCAATCAAAATCATTTGCTTGCACGTCACAAGCAGGGCTGGCGTATGAGTAAAAATGTATAAGAAAGGAGTAGAAAGACCTCTTATGAAACATCTTAATACAAGAGTTGCCGTAACATTGGAGGGCGGAGCTTGAGCAGAAAATATAAATAATATGATTGCTTTTTATAATAGCGCAGTAAAACGTTTTAACGATACCTATTCATATGCTGATCGAACAACACGTGCATGTGCTATAGATAATTTTGTCACTTTAGATATAAAAAAGATAAGTTGGAGTTATAATGTTACGCAAGAATTAATAAGAGGAAAGGTTTTTGAATTTGAAGAGGCATGCCTCACTCAGAGTTCATATCATCCTTTTACGCAACAGTGGTTTTATTATAATCGGAATCTCAACGATGGAATTTACCAAATGCCTCGTATAGTCCTGATAGGACAAAAAGTTGAAAATAGGATGATACAAATTACAGGCATAGGAGCACGAAGCGTTTTTTCTGTATTGATAGCTAAGAATTTGCCTAATCTAGATGCAATAGATACAGGTCAATGCTTTCCACGGTATCTTTATAAAAACGTTGAATCTCTGTAACTGTTCATGATGAAAAACAATCCCATTTGTTTGCAAATTCAATAAAGGAAAGAAAAACATCTGGTTTACAGAGGCGTGATGCCATTACGGATGAAGGACGAGCACATTTTAAAGCTGCTTATCCTAGTGGAGCATAACAAAGACGATTACAAATTTCTAGATAATGAAAACAATGGAAAAGACTGAGGATATATGATTACAATGAGAGGCTTTAAGCCTACAAATATTATAAATTTTATGAATAGTACAGTTTAAAGCATTAAAAGCAGTCTTACAGTAGATTTACAATGTATGGGGATAATTAATTGCCTATAATAAGTTGCGCTCATACTGATAAAGATTATTCTGCTATAGAAATGTTGTGCTTTTTTGAATTTTTGTGCGTATTCAAACACTCATTCGTTACAAGCTCAATCTCTTTATCTCGTGCCTCTTTATCAAGAATAATAGTATTTTAATATAATACCCCTTTGCATACAAATAGTTATTTCTTATCTATGAATAGCTTATAATTTCATATAACTCTATGAAGATAATATTTTTTATTTATCAATATTTAATGATGTAATTAACACATTCATTATATATAATAATCTTTATTTCTATCTATTTACATAATATATTTCTTTTTTTTATAAAAATAAAATTGAGTTATACATACATAGATCTATCGGTATTTTTTCTACTGTCTTTTTAGCGCACTGAAAGATTGATATCATAATTTTTGTATAATAAAATGCTCTTTCATATAAGCATTGTATATTGAATTATAATAATTGACTATTAACCGCAAATTATATTTTTTTATCCCTTTTAAAAGTGAAAAATATTATTTTCAGACCTATTCATAAGTAGATGAGCCAAGTGAATAAAAAATGTTTGATAATAAGCTTTATCTCTTATGAACTATCTTTAGTACAAAGGGACAACATTACGATTACGGAAATATCGTGATATTATTGGGTATAAAAATCACACTGCCCAAGAGATTTTTGTATTGTATCCTTTCCGTTATGAGAAATGTTAAAAGCAAGGTAGGATATGCTCTCTAGAGAAATGAGTGAATGAACCACCACGGTGATATGCATTTTTAAAAAAGTAGGAAGTATCTTTGCTTCAAATTTAATAGGCACATTCTAAAAATAAAGGTTCTACCGACTCATTCCAAATAGAATAGTAATGGGACAAAAATTTTTCAGCATCTGTTTGTCCCATTGCAACAACCTCTTCTAGAGGATTAAGAAAATTTGTTTCATCAAAACCATTCGTATCATACTGTTTGCGATTTTTTAAGCCTTTGCGAGCAATAGCGAGAGCTTGACGTGCTAACTCTAAAAGAATAGTTTGACGAAAAGGAGTTCTTAACCCTTCTTTAGGAACGCGTTGGCGCAACTCTAAAACTTCTTCAAAACACCAATCTTTTGTCAAAGCCTCTGCCTCATTAAGTGCTTCCCTATCATAAAGAAGCCCAACCCAAAAAGCCGACAACGCACAAATGCGCTTCCAAGAACCACAATCAGCTCCCCTCATTTCTAAAAATCTTTTTAAGCGGACTTCAGGAAATAACGTTGATAAGTGATTAATCCAATCTCCCATGTTTGGAATTGAATTTGCAACTTGTCCTTTTAATGCTCCATTCATAAACTGACGAAACGTTATGTGTGTACAATCATAATAACGACCATCCCGCACAACAAAATACATTGGAACATCAAGGGCCCATTCAACATAATCAGCAAAACCAAAACGCTCAGAAAATACAAAGGGCAGAACGCCTGTCCTCTGATTATCCGTATTACGCCAAATTTCAGAACGCCACGATAAAAAGCCATTTGGGCGCCCTTCTGTAAAGGGCGAACTTGCAAATAATGCCGTTGCAATGGACTGTAACTTCATGGATACTTGCATTTTTCGCCGCATATCACTTTCAGATGAAAAATCAAGATTAACCTGAACTGTTGATGTGCGATACATCATATTAAGACCATTATACCCCACTTTAGGCATATAATCAGTCATAATCTGATAACGTGATTTAGGCATTCGCGGCGTTTCAGCTAAAGTCCACTTTGGACTAGCTCCAAGACCTAAAAAACCTATACCTAATGGTTCTGCAATTTTTTTGAGAAGAGTTAAATGCTCCATCAACTCGTAATATGTATGGCTTACTGATTTTAATGGTGCACCAGATAATTCAAATTGTCCCCCAGGTTCCAAAGAAATGGCTCCCTGATCAACTGATCCTACGAGCCCAATAATATTCTCTTCATCTAAAATAGGTTTCCATCCTAAGGCGCTTTGCATCCTCTCTAAAAGCGCTCGGATTCCCCTCTCTCCTTCATAAGGAACAGGGTGAAAACCATCTCTATAAAACGGAAATTTTTCATGTTCTGTACCAATGCGCCAATCATCTTCTGCTTTATACCCCCCTTGGAAATAGCTAACCAAAGAATCTAAGTTATAAATTTCACTTTCATCAGTTATATCAAGCGCCATAACTTACCGTATCCTATAATTGGTATCATCATCTTAAATAAATTGTTTAGAATGATTTTACAGATTTCTCAATCCATTGCCCAATCCCCCACGGTAGCATTAAGAAGAGCCAAAGCAGCAACAGCGGCAGTATCAGCGCGTAAAATACGCGGACCTAGTGATATTGGAAACACAAAAGGATGTTTTTTTAAAAAGCTCCGCTCTTCTTCACTAAAGCCACCTTCCGGTCCAATAAGAATACCAGGTGTTGTAACGTCACGCTTTTTAAAAGAAGGTAATGGATTATGCAATTTATGCTCTTCATCACAAAAGAATAAAGGCTGTGTCTCATCCCACTGTGCTAAAAGTTCTGCTAATGATAGAGCCGATACGCATTTAGGAAGAGATAAAATTCCACACTGTTCAGAAGCTTCAATAACATTGGCTTCCATACGCGCCATATTGATACGCGTAGCCTGCGTATGATGCGTTATAACAGGCTGCAAAATCGATACCCCCATTTCAACAGCTTTCTGCACCATATAATCCAACCGCGCATTTTTGAGTGGAGCAAAGCAATAAATAAGATTGGAATGCGTCGTTTGTAATCTTTCTTGATGGATAAGCTGAACCACAACAAATTTTTTCTTAACAGTGATAAGTTTAGCAAGCCACTCACCATCCTGTCCATTAAAAAGTAAAATTTCTGCTCCTTCTTTCATACGCAAAACATGCATAAGATAAGAAGCTTGTGCCCCCTCTATCTTTATTTCTTCATTCAAAGCCAATGTCTGTCGGATAAATAATCTTTTAAGTTTATAATTTATGCGCATAAAAATTTTGCCAATGCTCACTATCGTCATCGAGAAAATGAAGAAAAATATATAGCAAAAAGAAAAAATTATATCTATAGAACTATAATATATTAAAGAATTATAGAGTTTTTTTAGCTTTATGAGATAATAATAGGAACTTATAGATCCTTAAGTGATTCTGCTTTCATAAAAGTTTAAATAATGCACCATTCATCTTTGCATTCAGTCATTGATGCATCCGTGGAGGAAAAATATGTCTGCTAAAAAAGCTACAATTATTACGATTACAACCCTCTTAACCTTTATTCTGATTACAGTGGGAATTGGTTCTGTTGGAGCCGACGGGAAGCATACAATTACCAAAGATGGCTATGGTATTTCTTCTGCGATTCAATAAGCACTGGCCAACATCCTCCTTAAAATTTTAATGTTTTTTAGCAATTTTTATAAGATTAGCACCAATATTATGAATCTCTTGTATTTGAAAGATTCCATAAGAAGTTTTTTTATTCCTCTCTTCAGTCATTTATCTATACCAACCTCACTTATTATGACGGTGAGAATGGTTTTTACTGCTTCACGACGAACGGATTTAAAATGAGAGAATCTTCCGATAATGGGAGCTCTGATTTAAATTTAAAAGACAATTTTAAGTTGCAAAAAGACGAATTACCATTATAGGATAGAATATTATACAGATGAAAAACGATACTCAATCTGCGTTAATATCTTTTGTAACCCAAAAATCACCATGATTTTGTCCTTTAGAGCTTAGAGAAAATATAAAAGGCCATGCAAGGCTATTAGCAAGACATTGGACATCTTTACATAAAGTTTCTGATCTATAGTTTTTGCGTAGTTGTGCCTGTAATATCAGTTCATTTTCCTTCCCTTGCGCAATAGCAGTTGCAATGGTTCCTTGAATGGATAAGCTCAAGTCTGCTGTACGCATTAATGACTCTGTTACCTTCATCATACCTTCTGAAAAGCTTGTCTGAATATCCCAGTGATCAAATGTTGTTGAAAAAGTATCATTATTCATTAAAAGAAATTGTTGTTTATTTGAAAGTCTTGTTTGTAATTCATTCAGATCATACCCTAATAGCCGACCAGAAGACATCTTCAGTGTTAACTCACCCTGCATTTTCGTAAAAATTTCTGGCCAAGAATCAGCAAGTGTTCGTACCGTTGCAGTAAAATTCGTTTTGCTTTGTATAAATGGAATAAATCCCAAGATTTCTAAAGTCTCCTGCATATCAATAGAAGCACCTGAAATATTTCCTCCAATACGCACTTTCTGTCCAGCTGAGGTAACTTCAATATTACTTTGCACAGATCCACCAAAAATATTCGCATGTCCAAGATCAAAAATACCATGACCATCTCTTATTTGTATTGCAGCAGCTAAATTTGTGAGTGAAATATTTCCTATTTTAGCTTGTGGCGCAGAAAGTCGTATATCCACGCCAATACAATCAAAAGTTCTCATGTCAAAGCAGGCATTTTTCTTTTTACCTGAAAAAAACATTGAACCCAAGAGGCTAAGGTCTAGATTATCAAAGGCTAAAGAGCCCATGACATTTGGTACATAATCTTGAAAATCGAGTTTTAAAACTCCTCGCGCATTGGCTTTCCCCATCGTAAATGTAACATTGTTCATTTGGATATGCATTGGCTGCGCTAAAAAATGAGATTCCCATACAATGGGTATTTTTAATTTATGTCCCCAAAACTGATTTCCACCAACCCAAGACAATGTCTGATTCCATCTAGGAGAACGCATTGACACTTTTCCGTCAAAAATATAATATTCAGATAATCGAGCCTTTCCTGTAAAAGTTATTCCCCCACGTACAGAATTGAGACTTGCCCTAATATGACTTTTGCCTCCAGCAAGAAGCAGTAATGCTTGAGAAGCATCAAGTGATAATTTTGTAAACTCTCCGCGCCAACGCGCATCTGCACGTAACCGTACTTCCTGAGTTGATTCCGGCCAATCTAAAGTTGCATTTAATCCTGTTATTTTGTCTGCTACTCCTGAAAAACTATCGTGATACACAAGAACACCATTTTTAATGACAATCCGTCCAAAAGGTTGTTTTAAAAGGTGCTCTATCTCTGGATGCTCAGGATTATGTTTTAATATTTCACGCGTATTACGTATTGCCACCCCTAATGCACCTTGTGAGCGAGAAAACCGATCAAAAAAATCTGCTATTGTTTTAACAGGCTTTTCCATAACAAATTGAGGATGCATAATCCGCGTCTCTGAAAAAGAAATATGTCCCCAAAGAAGATCGACGACAGAAAGATCAACTTCTATTGATTCAGCTTCCATTAATGGCGCAACATCATCCATTTTTGATGTTAAAGTAACGCCAGAAAGAAATGCTTTAGGATAAGGAAAAAGATGTAACCGCGGTGGATCACGCAATTGCACATTGTAACCCGTCCATGCACTTAAATCCTGCGCTAAACGAATACGAATCGCATCTCTAGAAATAAGATAAGGTAAAACGAGAATCCCCACTCCAAATAAAAAGATAATTGTAATAAAAACTCCGCTCAAAAATTTTATTATTCTGATGCGCACATTATCCCTCTATACTTATCCCCCTATAACAGATTAAAAACAAACTTAAATGATCATAAAAAGTTTTTATAACCCTATAATTCACTATATCCACTTTGTATCTTCATTATTTTTGTTCTTTATCCAAAATTTATTTAAACAGCAATGTTGCTGCTTCTTTATAAAGCAATTATTTAAAAGTCTTCAAAACTATAAATCCACAACATTATAAAACCATTCTTACTGTTCTCATATGAATATTGCTATAAAACTCTATCGTATTATTAGAAAATGCTTTACAAAAAAAAAAACAAACAGCCTTACCGAAAGGATCTCTGAATGAATAATATTATCGACGGAAAAAAACTTGCTGAAGAGATTATTGTGAAAGTTAAGGCCGAAACAGCAAAGCTCCGCCATCACTATAATATACAACCTAGTATCGCTGTTATTATCGTTGGAGATGATCCTGCAAGTCAAGTATATGTCACCTCAAAAAATAAAAAAGCCGAAGAATGTGGGTTTCTTTCAATCAAACATGCCGTTTCCAAAGAAACGCAAGAAAAAGAACTCCTTCAACTTATTGCAACATTAAATTCTGATCCCAAAATTCATGGTATTTTGGTACAGCTGCCTCTCCCTGCTCATATGAATACAAATCGCATAACACAAGCCGTTGCTTTCCAAAAAGATGTTGATGGTTTTCATTATATTAATGTAGGAAAACTCGCGGCAAATGCACTTGAAGATGCAATTATTCCCTGCACTCCAGCTGGTGCCATGATGATGATTGAACAACACTGTGGACGAGATTTATCTGGACTTGATGCTGTCGTTGTTGGACGCTCTAATATTGTTGGAAAACCTATGGCTGCCCTTTTAACAGCAGCCAATGCCACTGTGACAATTGCCCATAGTCGTACCCGTGACCTTGATGATGTGTGTCGAAGCGCTGATATTCTAGTAGCAGCTGTAGGCCGCCCACAAATGATTAAAAAAGACTGGATAAAAGATGGTGCAATTGTTATTGATGTAGGTATTAACCGCGTTGCTGCACCAGAAAAAGGTATAGGGAAAACACGTCTTGTTGGTGATGTCGATTTTGAAAACGTAAAAGAAAAAGCTGCTGCGATCACCCCTGTTCCAGGAGGCGTTGGACCAATGACAATTGCCATGCTTATGGTTAATACACTCAAAGCCGCTGCGCAATCACACAATCTTCCTATACCAAAATTCTAAGAATTGTAACAATTCATTTTGCATGGTTTCATTGCATATGATTTACCATTTTTACATTCGTCATGTCATAAAAACAGATGCCCCTTGATCTGCACGATTAACGGATTGACGAAACACATGAAAAAGTTCGCGTCCAACACCATGTTCATTTTTTGAAAGATCAGGAGGCGTGGTTGTTCGCGCGTTAAATTTTGCTAAATCCTCCAAAAGAGTTAATTTACCCCCATGAACATCAAGGAAAACAATATCACCATCCTGCAAACGTGCAATGGGGCCATTATCCAAAGCTTCTGGCGTCACATGGATAGCAGCAGGAATTTTTCCTGACGCTCCTGACATACGCCCATCCGTTATCAATGCTACCTTTTGACCACGATCTTGTAAAACGCCTAAAATGGTCGTTAATTTATGAAGCTCTGGCATACCATTGGCTTTTGGCCCTTGATAGCGAATAACAGCGATAAAATCTTTATCATGCAACGCTCCAGATTTAAAAGATTTTTGTAGTTCTTCTTGATCATTAAAAACAAAGACTGGTGCTTTAATCTGCCAATACTCTGGTTTAACAGAGGAAACTTTTATAATAGCTGTTCCCAAATCTCCTGATAAAACGCGAATACCCCCTTCAGGCTGAAATGGCTTTCTCCACCCCGCTAACACCTTATAATCACCACTTTCCTTGAGAGCCGCTTCACGTACCACATGACCATCAGCAGAAAGCTTTGCTTCAATTGCATAAGCATTGAGATCTTTACCAAAAACCGTAGAAACATCTTCATGTACCAAACCTGCCTCGATAAGCTCGCGAATAATAAATCCCATTCCCCCCGCAGCATAAAAATGATTGATATCTGCTAAACCGTTAGGATAAATGCGCGCTAAAAGAGGCACAACGGATGAAATTTCTGCAATATCATGCCATGTCAATTTAATACCGCAAACAGCAGCCATAGCAATCAAATGAATCGTATGATTGGTAGAACCTCCTGTTGCATTTAATCCTACAATAGCATTCACAAAAGAACGCTCATCAATGATCATTCCAAGTGGACTATAATGATCACCAAGATCTGTCATTTCAAGTACACGTTTCGTGGCTTCTTTTGTTAAAGCATCACGCAACGGTGTATTGGCATTAATAAAAGAAGCTCCCGGCATATGAAGCCCCATCATCTCCAGTATCACCTGATTAGAGTTAGCTGTTCCATAAAATGTACATGTTCCTGGTCCATGATAAGAACGTGCTTCTGATGCTAGAAGTGTTTGACGATCTATTTTATTTTCTGCGTAAAGTTGACGTATCTTCGCTTTTTCATCATTACCTTGACCACTTGTCATAGGACCAGCAGCTATAAAAATTCCTGGTAAATGACCAAATGTTAGGGCACCAATCAATAAACTTGGCACAATTTTATCACACACCCCAAGATACAATGCTGCATCAAAGACATCGTGTGATAAGCTTATAGCTGTTGCCATTGCAATTACTTCACGCGAAAAAAGGGAAAGCTCCATCCCCGCATTTCCCTGCGTAACACCATCGCACATCGCGGGAACACCACCTGCAACCTGTGCAACACCACCAACCGTACGGGCCGACTCTTTAATTAAGTGAGGAAATTTTTCAAAAGGTTGATGTGCTGAAAGTATATCATTATATGCCGTGATAATGCCAATATTCCCAACGATATTTCCCTTCAAACGCTCTTTATCTATTGCACCACAAGCAGCAAAGCCATGAGCCTGATTGGCGCATCCTAAAAAACTCCGTTTGGGGCGATGAACTTGTGCTTTCGCAATACGATCTAAGTAAATTTCTCGTGTTGATCGAGAACGTTCATAAATCCTTCGTGTAACGGTAGCAATTGTCTTGGAAAGTGCCATATTTCTCTCCCCCTTTCATTGTTTCTTCCCCTCATTCATTGAGAGAGATTACGTTTTATTCACCTTGTGTCGCATATTTTGATTCACTTATTTCATTTTCTGCAGGCGACCAATAAACCTGAACGAGATGAGGGGAATTACGCAAAATTGCCCGAATAGGCATTTCTGTTTCAGCCCCATCTTGACAAGCTTCCTCAAAACAATCGCGTTTCTGAAAACCCTCGAAATGGAGAATAATGCAACGAGATTGCATAATAACTGGCAAAGTTAGTGAGAGTCTTGGCTCAACAGCACTCTTAGCATGAAGGGGTAAAACAAGTGCTTGTGTTCGTAAATCAAGCGCTTGCTTTAAACGATCAGCATCAGGAAAAAAAGAAGCCGTATGTCCATCCTCCCCCATTCCTAAAACAACAACATCAAAGGGTTTAGGCAAAGTATTAACACGACTCGCCGCTGAAAAAGCAGCAAGTTCAGCAGTAATTGCTTTATGATAAAGCCCTACAAAACGTGCTTTTGCGGCAAAATTTTGTAACAAATGACACCGTACCATATGTTCATTTGAACGTTCATCGTGTGTAGGGACAAAACGTTCATCGACCAAAGTGATAATGATCTTTTGCCAATCAATATCTGCTTTTGACAAATAATGAAAAAACAATTCTGGTGTTTTACCACCAGACACCGCTAAAACTGCTCTCTTGCGCTCAAGAACAGATACACTAAGCTCTGCGGCTACTCGATCTGCTAATGCCAAAGCTAAAGTCTGAGGGGTTTCAAAGTCTAAACGATCAATATTCATTCTATACATACTTATTGCTCTAAACTAAATTGTTCCATATACGTCCATCACGTTCCATGAGGCTCATCGAAGCAGACGGACCCCACGAACCAGCGTTATAACTGTGAACAGGCTGTTTTATTGCTTCCCATCCCTCAATGATTGGATCAATCCAACGCCAAGCAGCCTCAACTTCATCACGACGCATAAACAGTGTTTGATCTCCACGAATAACATCCATTAATAAACGTTCATAAGCATCAGGATTACGTTCAGAAAATGCGGAAGCAAAACTCATGTCTAATGGAATGTGACGAAACCGCATACCGCCATAACTTGGATCCTTAATCATCAACCATTGTTTTACACCTTCATCAGGTTGGAGACGAATTACAAGCCGATTAGAAAAAATTTCATCTAAATCCACATTAAAAATATTATGAGGAATAGGTTTAAAAACCACAACAATTTCAGACATTCGCGTGAACATGCGCTTACCTGTTCGTAAATAAAAAGGCGTATTAGCCCAACGCCAGTTATCAATCTTAACCTTAAGTGCTACAAATGTTTCACTCTTACTCACTCTTCCTAGATCATCAAAATAAGACTCTACCGATATACCATTTGATAGACCAGAAAGATACTGCCCACGTACAGTATGCTGCCCTACATTATGGACATCAAGCGGTGTTAAAGAATGTAAAACTTTAAGTTTTTCATCGCGCACAGCATTAGCACTGTTGGTAAATGGTATTTCCATCGCAACCAAACAAAGTAACTGTAGCATATGGTTTTGAACCATATCGCGTAGAGCACCAGTGCTTTCATAGTATTCTGTACGCCCCTCTAACCCTAAAGATTCAGCAACGGTTATTTGAACATGATCAATATAATTGGAGTTCCATAGCGGTTCATAAAGTGTATTAACAAACCGCAATGCCATTAAATTTTGAACAGTTTCCTTCCCAAGATAATGATCAATGCGAAAGATCTGCTCTTCATTAAAGGCGCTTGCAAATACATCATTAAGTGAAATAGCTGTTTTTACATCGCAACCAATTGGTTTTTCAATGATAATCCGTGTTTGTGCTGTCACCAAATTATTTTTTCCCAACTTCATCGCAATATCAGCAAAAAGTGACGAACCAACAGCCAAATAAAAAGCTCGAATATCTGCTGAATCTTGTGACAGAAGGAGGGCTAAATCCTTCCACCCTCGATTTGAGGTAACATCAACAGAAACATAGCTTAAACGTGCAAGAAAACGATTGAGTTCTGTTGAATTGAGATCTTTTGGATGGATATGTTTTTCTAAAGAAATGCGAACAAAATTTTGATATTCTTCACAACTTAAGAAAGTGCGCGAAACCCCAATAATACGTGTTGGCTCACTGAATTGCCCAGCACACTGACAATGATACAAAGCCGGCAAAAGCTTGCGCAACGCCAGATCACCATTGCCACCAAAAACAATACAATCAAAGGAAGAAACTGGAATAATTTTACGCACCATGAACTTGTTTATTTTTCTATTCGATTATGAAATCCCATATCACTTATAAAAGCTTTCATCATTAAAGCAGACAGATACTAAATAAGCCATTAATTTTCTTCATTTCAAGCAATGTTTACATTAAAGGCGATCCAATAAAGAAAACCAACGCATTGCTAAAAATATAAGCGGATAACGCAAAACGCGTCCCCCCAGAAAAGATGAAATCTTTAAGTCTTGGAAATAGGAAAAACGTTCATATTTTCCAGTTAACCATTCTGCGTATAATTTTCCCACGAAAGGAGCCAGCATAACGCCATGCCCTGAATAACCACCACAATAAGTCATCCTTGAGAAAAGTTGGCGAACATAGGGCATGCGTTCAACTGTGATGGCAACCGTTGCTCCCCACCGATGGCTTAAATTGATAGAATGTAATTGAGGATAAATTTCAACAATTTGCCGTTTTATACGTTCATCTAAATTTAGAGGATGCTTATTATCATAACTTTCTACACCACCAAATAAGAGACGATTATCAATGCTTTTGCGAAAATAGCGAACCATAAAACGGGAATCATCAACCGATTCCCCCCCTATAAGAATTGAACTATGCTTTGGTAATGGGTCCGTTGCTCCAATATAAGAGCGAATAGAAACAATATTTTTCTCAATAAAACGCTCCAGACCAAGTTTATACCCATTTGTTGCAAGTAAAACATGCTCTGCTGTTACACTGCCTTTTTCTGTTATTACTTTCCAATGTGCTCCCTTGCGCCTTATGGTCGTTACTTGTGACTTCTCATAAAGCTTAGCACCAGCATCTTGTGCTCTTTTTGCCAACCCAATAATCAATTTTAAGGGATTTATATGACCGGTATCCGCATCATAAATACCACCACAATAAAAAGTTGATCCAAGTCGCTCAAATGTTTCAGCCTTATCCATAAAAGTAAGCGCGTGATAGCCATAACGCTGCATCGCCTCAATATGCCGTTGATAAGAGAGAAGCTCACGCCTTTTATGAGTTACAGAAAGCTGTCCTCCTATCAAATCACACGGACAATTAGGCATTGCGCATAAAGCTAAAATATCTCTTTTAGCTTCTTCTGCCAAATCAAACAGAGCCTTACTCCGCTCAAAACCATACTTTTTTTCTAATGTTTCTACCCATTGCCGTTGCCCTGTTCCCAGCTGTCCACCATTGCGCCCTGAAGCACCATCACCAAAACGTGATGCTTCAAATAAAACAACATCTACTCCAGCCTTGGCTAAATGATAAGCAGCCGAAAGACCCGTAAATCCGCCTCCAATAATGACCACATCACACTGTCTGTTTTCACAAAAAGAAGGATACGATGGACGTTCTCTTAAAGCATCTTCATACCAAGAAATTCCTGGAGAAATTGAATTATAATCAATCATCGTCATAAAATTTAAACATTCAGCAGGAGATATTCACGCTCCCACGGACTGATTACTTCCATAAAAGTTTCAAACTCTTGGCGTTTGATTGCAGCATAAGTACTGACAAACACATCCCCTAAAATAGCACGTATCACTGTATCTTGTTCAAACAAATTGACTGCCTCAATGAGTCCACGCGGCAACTCAATATTATCAGCGTTTACATTATTTGTCGCTGGCTCATCCGGCTCAATTTTTTGTTGCAAACCAATAAGACCACACGCTAAAGAAGCTGCAAGAGCTAAATAAGGATTCGCATCTGATGAAGGAAGTCTATTCTCAACACGTCGCGCTTGAGGAGCAGAACGGGGAACTCGAAAAGCTGTAGTACGATTATCATATCCCCATCGCAAATTAACAGGAGCCGAATTATCAGGGACAAGACGTCGATAAGAATTCACATAAGGTGCAAGCATCACAAGTACCCCTGGCATATGTTTTTGCAATCCACCAATAAAATGGCGAAAACAGATACTTTCTTCACCATTTTCCTGTGTAAAAATATTCATACCGGTTTTCTTATCAACAACCGATTGGTGAATATGCATAGCAGAACCCGGCTGCCCTTGAATGGGTTTTGCCATAAAAGTTGCATACATATTATGTTTTAGTGCTGCTTCACGAATTGTTCGTTTAAACATAAAAACTTGATCCGCTAATTCAATAGGATCACCATGACGTAAATTGATTTCAAACTGTCCTGCTCCTTCTTCATGAATGAGGGTATCAATTTCCAATCCTTGTGCCTCTGAAAATTGATAAATATCATCAATCAAATCATCGAATTCATTAACACCAGCAATGGAATACCCCTGTCCACCACCAATTGAACGCCCAGAACGACCAACCGGTGGAACTAACGGATAATCAGGATCGGGATTTTTTTGTACCAAATAAAACTCAATTTCTGGTGCCACAACAGGGCTTAAACCCATTTTTGTGTAAAAATGAACCACTGTTCGTAAAACATTGCGTGGTGTGTAATCCACAACCTGACCATTTTGATACACAAGATCACAAATCACCTGTGCCGTAGGAGCATCTTCCCATGGAACAATGCTTAACGTAGAAAGATCAGGCTCAAGGCGTAAATCACCATCTTCTTTAGGATATTCAAAACCATGACCATCTTCCGGATAATCCCCTGAAATTGTTGCCATAAAAACTGCTGAAGGCAATGCCAATGATGTTTCCGATGTAAATTTTTTAGAAAGCATCATCTTGCCCCGTGGTACCCCTGCTTGATCAGGCGTAATACATTCAATATCCTCTACCTTACGAAAAGCAAGCCATTGTGAAACTTGTTCCCAATTGCGCACACCACGTAAACTTTTGAGAAAACGAGAGACAGGTTTAAAATTCTTACTTTTCGTTTGTTTACCATTTTTTACAGCCATAACATACCAACTTTAAAAACAATCAAGTCCTATTCTTATTGTATCAGCCCATGCATAAACGACACGAAAAAAATTTATCAACTGATATTTTTGAAGAATACTATAAGATCTATCAAGGTAAAAGAACTTTACGCTCAAAAAGCTATCCTATCACCATAGTGAAAAAATTGATATTGCACCCGATACATCGGTGCGAACCTTCTCCTTATATAAAATAGCGAGAAATACCATATTGTACGTAACCTAATTCCGATTCAAATAATCATATATAAGCAAACATTGACGAGAATAATAAAGGCGAGATATTTAATTTCCTTTTGGTTGTAGCAATGCTTCATATTAAAAGAAAAGAAACTTTTCTTTTAATATGAAGCAAGTTTTGTAACTCTATTGTTATCCACATAGAAGTAAACACCCTAGGATGGTGAGTAGCCTTTACAGCTAGTGCTTACAAACACTCACCCCGCCGTAATATGCGTAAATGTATTTTCAGGATAAGACATACGCTCAGCATTTCCAATATGAAACTTAACCATCGCCTGCATAATAGAGCTATCAACCTTGTTCTGAGCGGATGGTACAAACTCTGCACTTATATCAATTTCCACCGCTTGACATTGCTCTTCGCACACAATATTTAGAGCTGAGAATCCAGTAGAGCATACCAAATCCAATAGATAGGAATTTTTGCTAATTGCGCCATGCGGGATCCAACATCTGATAGTCTCCAGCCCACTAGGAGATGTGTTATTTATATCTAAAAAGCCAAAAAATCAGGATATGAGAACACAATAATATCAATTTCCTTTGAACTAAAGTCCTTCATCGTCGATCTTCCACCATCGTAAATTTTTTTTGTATCAGTTGCTTTCACATACTTTGACTTCTGACCTAGTGATACTGTGCAGATTGAGTACACATCCCCAGAGCCCAGATTGTAATTAAGTTCGTACCATTCTGCTCTTTTATAGAGCTAATATTTGAAAATAAATAACCATAATCTTTAGATATAACACGCCTAGGTTCAATAATTACCGTAAGCTTATGTAAACCACAACCCAATTGTGATAATGCCTCATAAATTTTACGAGGGTATTCGTCATTGATCGTCATGGCATCGCAGAACGCTGTGGAAGTCGGATATCCCCGCCTAAACTGATAAAACTTTTTTGATCCTTCAATGCGTAAATATCCTTTCCAGCCTTAGTTAAGGTGGATACTATTAACTCAGTCGAATTCAAATTAGAGCCCACATGAAAAGGCGCCCCATTAAGCCTAATCCTATTGGATTCTAGCAAAGATAATGCGGCACGTAACTCCGCCGCAGTCATACCAAAACGCGATCTATCCCCGTTTGCCAGTACATGGCACAATCTCAATGAGATTTTAGGTAGTATATCAAAATGGCGTGCAAGAGTGATGATGTCATGTAATTCGATAATATTATCACACTGGATATTTATATGTTTTCTAATAGGATAACTCTATCTCTTCTCGAAGTTTTACAGGGATATTAAAAAATGTATCTCTACCTTTAAAACCATCTTTTTGCGCTAATGATATCTCATAACCAGACGCAAATTCCAAGTCCCAGCAACATAACAATGATGCCCCGCACGTCCATTAAAATACCCTGCTTTTTCTCGCCCTAGGCATCCATAGCCCGACCACGTAAAACAGGATACCAATTGCAATATCAGACCATAAGGCTGCAAGAGAAAGTTCTTTTATATTTTTATCTTTACATTGCCTCTTAAACAAGCTCATCTGTTCATATAATGAGTTATATGTATAATACATATAACTTCTACAAAAGGAGGATTCATTATGTTCCGTGAAAATCTTTGGTAATACACTCGGATAATTGGATCACCAGTCGCCCGTCAATAATATAGTGCGCGTTAAGAAATTGGGGGAGATAAGCTATGCAACTCGTGGATCATCCTTTTGTGAAATTCGATCAACTCAAGCTGATTTACAACTTCACATATCCGTTATTTCGCACTATTTCAAATGAATTTTACGATTACCTAGACTTTAATAAACTAGCGCACAGTAAGCAGATTCCACAAGCGCATACTATTTCTCTTTATTTGCATATTCCCTTTTGTGAAACCATCTGTTCCTTCTGTCCCTTTCAGAAAGGGGCCTACAAGCACGTTAAGCAAATCGAATCTTATATGTCAGCGCTTACCACAGAGATCAGAAACAAAGGAAATTTCATTCGCTCGCTTAGAGGGCCCATCCGCAGCATCTATATAGGGGGCGGCACACCGTCGCTTTTGTCTGCAGATAATATCCGCCACATCGGAAAAGTATTGCATGCCGAATTTGAGCTCTCTTCCTTAACTGAGCTTACACTGGAAAGCGAACCGAAGAGCGTCACACGTGATAAACTTTATGCTGCCCGTGAGATCGGCGTTAACCGGATCAGCTTCGGTTTACAGAGTCACATTATACAAAAAAACGCAATAAAGTCAATATGTTGTTTGCAATTATTTTATATGAATCCACTCAAG